>JAAZNS010000509.1 GCA_012798185.1 Chloroflexota bacterium
TTCCGGCTGTTTGTTTTTTCATGATAAAACCTCATTTCCTTTTTAAATCATTAAGAAACTTTCTCGATTGGAAGCCACCCGAGCACTTTCTGGATATATGCATCCCAGAAATCCCAATCGTGTCCTCCCGGGCTTTCTTCATAGATTACATCAACTCCATTTGTCTTCAAAAAATCAGCAAACACATGGTTTGCCTTCAAAAGATAATCTTCTGTTCCGCAGCCAATATACACTTTAGGATAGGGGATATTTTCACCCGCTTTCCTTTTTTTAAACATTACTTCCGCTGCCACACGCGGGTTTCTATCAGTCAAGGCAGCCGCTTTTATGTCCCCAAAACAAGCATCCTCACCGATCACATTGCGTTCTGGTTCATCAAAGGGATATTCAAAAATATGAATAGCGCCGGAGAGACATGCGATATACCCGAAAGTATTGTAATATTTCAGACCATTTCTGAGCGCACCAAATCCACCCATCGAAAGCCCGGCGATAAATGTATCTTCACGTTTTTCTGATAGACGAAACATTTTTCTTGTCATCTCTACGAGTTCTACACCCACGTACTCGCCAAAGTCACCAAAACAACTGGTGCCGTAAGGCATATCGACATAGAATGAATTTTCAGCAGAAGGCATGACAACGGCAAGATTTCGTTCCATCGCCCAGCGCTCAATACGTGTATTAGAAGTCCATGCTGTATTATTATCTCTCAGTCCATGGAGTAAATAGAGGGTTTTGAACGGTGCCACTCTCCCGTTGTTATTATCCGAGGGAAGAATTACCTGTATCGGAACCTTTCGGTGCAGTGATGTCGATCTGAAAGTTATTTGAAGTAGTGCCATGTCTATTTCTCCCTTCTTTACAATTATTGGTTCAAACATGGTAGTATGGTCAGCAGAATATACAATGAGATACCCTCAATATATCCTTTGAAATTTCATTTTTTGTAAACGTGACCAATCACCACAACCAACTTCCTAAAGAATTCTAATACCTGGAGCTTACTTTAAGTCAAGGATATTATGAAGAGATTTTCTCTTTTTGGAGCTTAAATCGACCCTACATAAAAGAAGATGATCTTAATTAAACCTATTCCGGTTTAGGCATTTTCTGCACCGCTAACATTATCTTCTCAAAAAGATTTTCTCCGAGTATCTTTTGAAGGAACGGCATCATTTTGACATCCTTGCCACCCACATAGCGAATTTTCATTTTCTTCACATTTAGGGCTTTTACAATCACCTTCGCAATAACTTCAGGTTTATTTGAAGCCTGGATCATATTGTCCATATATTCCAATGAAGGCTTCAATTTTTCATAATACAAATCCCTTACTACGTCTGGCATCATTGCCCATGTTTTCGCCATATTTTCTTTACTGTTGGCAGTCATTGGAGTTTCCATCGCCCCGGGTTCTATGGATGTAACTTGAATCCCAAAAATCGGCATTTCATATCGCAAAGAATTTGTAATTCCCTCCACTGCGTACTTGGATATGGCGTAAATCCCTGAAAATGCCGTCGGCACCCGTACACCACTGCTTGAAACATTCACGATCCTAGCTGGACCATACTTCCTTAATAAAGGAAGAAAAACCTGGATCATTCGTAGTGTGCCAAATACATTCACATCGAATAATGCTCTGATCCTTTCCTCTGAAACGCCTTCAATAACGCCACCGGCAATACCTGCAACCCCGGCAA
>JAAZNS010000510.1 GCA_012798185.1 Chloroflexota bacterium
GCGGTGAAAGCTGCCGTAGCTCGCGGAGAGGTGCACCCTGCCCGCTACCGTTCATATTTATCGATTAGAATGGGTGAAGAAATGGATTAAGATTGAACCTAAATATAGAGGTTTTAGTATAATTAAAGCAGAATAACTATTCAGTCAGCTTGGCTGGGTTCACCTCACATTTAGAAATGATCTAGCCTAACCTGAGAAGTTACAAGGTGTGTACAAAGTTATTAGGGTAATATGCTTAAGCATAACGAAAACGATTTGGTCGAGGAATTAAGATGCGGCAGCTTGGATGCTTTAGGGCTGTTATATGACCAATATCAGCATATGGTTTATCGCACTGCGATAGCAATCACTGGGGATAGTGAAGCTGCCAGTGATTTGTTGCAAGATGTATTTTTAAGGTTATATCGTTTCGCTGATCATATCGATTCTAAACGACCCCTGGAACCTTGGTTGTATCGCATGACTGCGAACTTAGCCTATACCTGGGTTAAGCGCAACCGGCGCTGGTTTAAACCCCTTGAAGATCTGGCAGACTGGTTGGTGAGTGGTGACAGCAGTAATAGTTTCTCGCAAGTCGAATCGCAAGATGATTGGAGCCTGGTCCAACAGGCTGTATTAGAATTACCGCTTCCGCAACGGATTGTAGTGGTTTTATATTATTTGGATGACTTATCCATTCAAGAAATTTCAGAGATACTGGACGTGCCAATAGGGACAGTAAAATCACGCTTGCATTATGGACGTCATACATTAAAGAAAAATCTTGGTTTACAAATTGGATTGGTACATGATTTTAATTATGAACAAAGTTGAGAAGATCATCACAAATGACACAGCAGATTTTTATTTGCAGCAATGTTTAAAAAATTGGGCTGCAGATCAACATCCTCCAAAAGAGGTGCGGTCGAAGCTGTTACATGCTGCTTCTCCTTTTTACTTTAAAATATTCAATGGATCACCTATTCCGGGTGAAGCCAATAAAGCAATTGCTGCCCTTATACCGTATCGATCACCCTTGAATCGACGAACTGACATTCACGGACAGACGCAGTTGTGGGCGTGGCATATGACCATGACGACATTGCGTTTTTTCGCTTGATTGAAAATAATTAATATTAAACGCATTATTTGGTAGAAAATTAATTGGTAAATTATAAGAATAATCGATTACAGATGCTCAATTCCATAGGGTTGAACTTTTGTGGTTTTGTGGTATATTTTTTACTCACGTGGAGTAAATTTAATTTAATGAAAACCACTCGTTGCATTCTCATACAAAAAAATTTGATGAGATAAATTTGCAGCGAGTGATTTTATAATTATTAGAAGGAAAAAATCTTGAAAGGAGGTGATTGGAAAATACATTGTTAAATCAAGTTTTGTGGATTCACCAATTACAAAAAAGTTTATCAAAATCCCAAATAATTTTCTTCTTTAGGAGGAGAAAACATATGAAAACCCGAAAAGTATTGGCAGTAATCAGCATTTTAATGATTCTTTCTTTTGTGCTGAGCGCCTGCGCACCAACTGCGACTGAAGCTCCCCAAGCGACTGAAGAAGTCGTAGCGACAGAAGCCCCTGTGGAAACCGAGGCCCCGGTGGCTACCGAAGAAGTTGTGGCAACCGAAGCTCCGACGGAAGAGCCAACAGTGGCTCCAACTACTCGCAAAGGCGGTTGGTTGGATGAGATCGTATTCACCGCTATTGCCGACCAGGAACCTGCGGTCAGCCAAATTCAGGCTGGGGCGATCGATATCTACCCTGTAACGGTCGACGATGCGCAATTGTTCGAAACGGTTAAGAACGATCCCAATTTAAAGTATGTCAACTCATACGGCAGCTTTAACCAGTTGATGTTCAACACTGTGGCTTGTAAAGATACTTCCATTTTGAATCCGTTTACCAATCAAAAGATCCGCGAGGCCATGAACTGGGCAATTGACCGCGAATATATTTCTCAGGAAATTATGGGCGGTTTGTCTAATCCTCGATACACCCTTTTAACCACCACCAACCCGGATTATGCCCGCTATGCTCCAATCGTTGGTCAGATGATTTCGAAATATAAATATAATTTCGATAAAGCCAAGGAAGTTGTCGATGCAGAGATGGTAGCCATGGGAGCAGAAATGGGCGCCGATGGCAAATGGCAGTACAAGGGAAAGCCAGTCACGATCATTGGCTTTATCCGCACTGAAGATAAGCGTAAACAGCAGGGCGATTACTTTGCCAACCAGCTCGAACAGCTTGGCTTCACCGTCGACCGCCAGTTTAAAGTCCGCTCCGAAGCAGCCCCGATCTGGCAAGGTGATCCTTATGAATGCAAATTTACTTACTACACTGCCGGCTGGATTTCTACTGCAATCGACCGCGATGAGGGTGATATGTTTGCTCAGTACAACACGGGCAGAATTCAAGACATCCCCCTGTTCCTGGAATATAAACCCTCGCCGGAATATGATGAAGTTCTGACCAAGCTGCAGAACAATGTCTTCACAACCCTCGAAGAACGTGATGAGTTGTTTGCCAAAGCCATTCCAATGAGTATGGAAGAATCATGGCATGGCTTAATGATCAATGACACCGCCAGCTACTCTCCGATGAAGAAAGACCTGATGGTTGCTTCAGACCTGGCAGCTGCGGTTGCCGGTACACCTTTATGGCCGCTCACCATGCGCTGGGCAGATCAGGAAGGCGGCACGGTGAAGATTGCTCAATCTGGCATCCTAGTGCAGCCCTGGAACCCGATTGCAGGCAGCAACTGGACTGATGATGCCATGATCCAGCGCGCAACCGCTGATTCGGGCGCAATCACCGATCCTTACACTGGTTTATCTATTCCACAGCGCATCGAAAAAGCAGAAGTTGTGGCTAAGGAAGGATTGCCGATTGTCAAGACACTCGATTGGGTCGATTTGAAATTCGAGCCTGAAATTAAAGTCCCCGAAGATGCTTGGGTGGATTGGGATGCAGCCAACCAGAAATTCATTACTGCAAAAGAGAAATTCCCCGATGGCGTTACCGCCCTGACCAAGAGTGTTGTCTATTATCCTTCCAGCCTGTGGGAAACCAAATGGCATGATGGCAATAATATCTCGATGGGCGACTTTATCCTGCATATGATCCTTTCCTTCGATACAGGGAAACCAGAAAGCAAGATATACGATGAAAATGCCGTGCCTCAGGTAGAGACCTTCTTACAGCACTTTAAAGGTGTAAAGATCACCTCTACCGACCCGCTCATTATCGAAACCTATGATGACCTGTGGGCGATCGATGCTGAGAATATCGCCGGCGCATCTACAGCTACCTGGTACCCATCCGATTTGGGTTATGTGGCAGCTTACGGTTATGGAACTGCCCCCTGGCAAGGTTTAGTTGGCGCCATCTTGGCTGAAGAAAACGGCGAGCTGGCTTTCTCAGAAGCAAAATCGATTGCAGAAGAAGTGGAATACACCAGCATGATTGCCGGTCCCAGCCTTGAAATCCAAAAGAAATATATCGATCAGGCTGCAGCTGAAAGCTATATTCCGTATGCTCCGACCATGAGCGAATATGTCACCAAAGAAGAAGCTGATACCCGCTATGCCAGCCTGCTGGATTGGTATGCCAGCAAAGGCCATCTGTGGATCGGCACCGGTGCATATTATGTCGACCAGGTCTTCCCCGTTGAAGGTACGGTCACTTTGAAGCACTTTGCCGATTTCCCCGACATGGCTGACAGATGGTCTGGTTTTGGAGAACCCAAACTGGTTTCAGCAAGCCTGGATGGTCCGGCAATTGTCAAAGCTGGTGATGAAGCGGTATTTGATGTTGCCATCACCTTTGGCGAAGAGCCTTATCCAATCGAAGACCTTTCAAGCGTGACTTACTGGGTCACCGACGCAACCGGCGCTTTGGTTACCCAGGGTACTGCAGAAGCGGTTGAAGATGGTGCTTATACTGTCACGCTGCCTGCCGATGTAACCTCGAAACTGGCATCTGGTGCGAACATGCTGTCGGTTGCGGTTTCATCCAAAGTTGTCAGCATCCCTGCTTTCGCAACCTTCGAGTTCGTTTCTCAATAACCAATCAATATAGAAGGTAGGGGTGGTTTTTACCACCCCTACCTCGATTTTTCGAAACGGCGAATATCAATCTACAGGTTATTGCCAGAACGTTTTTAACATGGTAGATGATAGATGGTAATCACGCCTTTAATCATTTTAATTAAAAGTGGCTGAAGCCGTGATTGCATATCTTAGAAAATAGCATAGATTTATCAATAGTCGATAGAAAGTGAAGGGAGAGCTATGGCGCAAGCGAGTCCCAGTATTCCAATTGGCACAGGAATGGAAGAAGTCAAGAAGAAAACTAAGGCAGGTACCAGCACTTTGGCACGGGTAGGCAAATATACCGGCATGCGGGTTCTCACTTTAGGAATAACTGTTGTTATTGGTTTGTATTTAACGATTGTGATTGCCAATATGGGCGGATATGTCGATGAAATCCGCCGCGCTCAAATTCGCGAAGATGTGGGTGCACGGATAGTCAATAACCCGACGATGAGGAGCCTTTCTGCGGAAGAGAAAAAACAGATGATCGCTGAAATGGTGGCTATCGAAGAAAAACGATATGGCATGGATCAACCATTTGTGGTGCGAAGCGCCACCTACCTGTCTAATGCTATTCAATTAAATCTTGGTTATGCATTGAAAATGAATAGCAACTCCGGGTCCAAGCAGGTGCGGAATATTTTATTAGAAAGACTGCCTCCTACTTTGTTGTTGTTTGCTACGGCAGATATCGTCTTATTTTTCATCGCCTTGTTTTTTGCTCTGGCTCTATCGCGGCAATACGGCAGTATATTTGACAAGATATTAATCACCCTTACCCCATTGTCATCTGCGCCAGGATGGTTTTATGGGATTTTCTTGATATTGATATTCGCTTCTGTATTAAAGCTATTACCATTTGGAGGTATGGTGGATGCACCGCCTCCAAAAACGCCATTTTTATATTTTTTAAGTCTGCTCAAACATATGGCTTTACCAGTTTTAGCATTAACGCTCAGCCAGATTTTTATTCAAGTATTTTCCTGGAGAACTTTCTTCCTGATCTATTCCAGTGAAGATTATGTGGATATGGCAAAAGCGAAAGGGTTAACCTCCCGAGATATTGAGCGGCGCTATATTTTGCGCCCCACGTTACCAACGATCATCACTAGTTTCGCATTACTCATTATCGGTGTTTGGACTGGGGCGCCCATTCTGGAAACGATTTTTAGCTGGCCGGGGTTGGGCAGAACATTCTACCAGTCGATTGGTCAGTTTGATACCCCGGTCATTATCGGCGAAGCAGTTATCTTTTCCTACCTGCTGGCTGTTACGGTCTTCTTATTAGATATTATTTACGCCATTGTTGATCCCCGTGTGAAAATTGGCGGCGAATCGAGCAGTGTATGAAAGCATTAGCGAAAAATTTCCGTGAATTATTCAAATATCCCTCAGCGGTATTGGGATTACTTTTAGTTTTCGCCTTGATCGTAGTATCGATTTATACGATGATCAAAATCCCTTATAAAGAAGCAATCGTTTTATGGCGTGGTGGTGAAGACCAATGGTATCGCAATCCCAAATATGCTTTACCAAAATGGATCAATTTTTTCAGAAGCGAGAAACTCCCTGAAACTATTGCCATATCCACTGTAGATCACCCGGAGTATAAAACAGTCGAGACCAATGAGGATGGATCAGCAATCATTACCATGGAAATACCTTTTGAATACAAATACAACCTATTTCCAGATGATATGATGATCCGGTTTACAAGCAATTTTACGGAGAAAGCACCGTTTGTATCGGTTTCCTGGATAAAACCTGATGAACAGAAAGTCAGAATAAAGAATTTTTCCATTTCACCCAAACAAGATTATCGAATATCTCAGGATAAAGAGCTTCAAAAAAAATTGGGCGGGAATAAGGCTGAAATTGGTTTGTTTACCGATTATAAAAACGATCAAAAGACTATCGAAAAAGGTAAATATACGATATTGATTGAGGGAGCAACCTTCGAAAAGGGCTCCGATTTCAATGCTGAATTTATAGCCTATGGAAAAGTCGCCGGTGCGGGAGGTACTGATCATCTGCGGCGCGATCTTATCGTAGCGCTTTTATGGGGTGCCCCAATAGCCCTGGCGTTTGGGCTCTTGGCTGCGGTTGGCACCACATTGACTCAGATGATCATCGCTGCTGCTGGCACTTGGTTTGGCGGATGGGTGGATATGATTATTCAGCGTATTACCGAAATCAACCTGGTGCTGCCTTTCCTGCCTATCCTGATCATGATCGGTACATTTTACTCGCGCAGCCTTTGGGTAATTCTTACAGCGGTGATCATTTTGAATATTTTTGGGACGGGGATCAAAACATTTCGCGCGGTATTTATGCAAACTAAAGAAACACCTTATATCGAAGCAGCACGTGCTTATGGTGCTAATAACGTTCGAATTATTTTTACTTATATGATCCCCCGCATCCTTCCCATGCTGATCCCGCAATTCATTATCTTGATCCCTTCTTATGTATTTTTGGAGGCTTCTTTAGCTGTACTCGGTTTAGGCGATCCCACACTGCCGACCTGGGGGAAGATCATCGATGATGCACGCGCCAATGGGGCTTTATTCCAAGGCTGGTATTACTGGGTACTAGAGCCCTCCGCATTGCTGATGATTACCGGTTTGGCATTTGCTATGCTTGGTTTTTCACTGGACCGCATATTCAACCCACGATTGAGAGGGATGTAAACCCCATGGAAAAAGAAAAACTGTTGCGCATAGAAGATCTGGTGCTCCATTTCAGCACATCTCATGGAGCAGTACAAGCAGTAGATGGCGTACATTTTGATTTGGGTTATAACAAAGCGGTAGTCATATTGGGTGAATCGGGTTGTGGGAAAAGCTCGCTGGCAAAAGCTATATTACGTTTGCTCCCCCGCAATATCAGCAAATATTCCGGCAAGGTTTACCTGGGGGATACTGATGTTATGAAATTGAGCGACGAAACTTTCCGTCAGGATGTACGCTGGGTGATGTTATCAATGGTGCCACAGGCTGCCATGAATGCATTAAATCCAGTAATTAAAGTAGGAGATCAGGTAGCCGAGCCCGCCATGATCCACCTTGGAGTAAAAAAAGATGAAGCCATGCGCATGGCGAGAGAAATGTTCCAGCGTGTTGGTGTTCCTGAAGATTTTTTGAGCAGATACCCATTTGAGTTAAGCGGCGGTATGCGGCAGCGCGTAGCTATTGCTATGGCGTTAGTCACATTACCTAGTTTAATTATCCTGGATGAGCCTACTTCGGCGTTAGATTTATTGACCCAGGCGAA
>JAAZNS010000511.1 GCA_012798185.1 Chloroflexota bacterium
AAAGGAGTATACTGCCGTAATGCAGGCGCTCACCTCACGCAAAGCAGCCATAGGATAGGACAGGCGTGGCGATGGGCGTGAACAACGTCTGAACTAACTTGAGACAGATCGCCGAACCGATCTGTGTAGGCTATGCGCTCGATATCGACGGTGAATTAACCTCACCTGAGAAGGGCAGTGATTTTACTGCTGGGTCTTGTGGTGAGATTGGTAAAGTTGAGGGGTAAAAAAAGACCTTCCAGGTCAGCAAGACCTCGAAGGTCATTAATGAGTTATTTTGGCTTCTCGAACTTGATCGCCGGGAATTTTTTCAACCCATCGAAGATGATCTTCTTGATTTTTTCCAAGCTCTCCGGCGAATCGGCTTCGAAGCGCAGGTTAAGCGTGGGCGTGGTATTGGAGGCGCGCACCAATCCCCAGCCGTCCGGCAGGATTACCTTGGCGCCATCGATATCATTGACCTCATAATCTTTGCTGAACATGGCTACCAGTTGTTTGATGGTATCGAACTTGGCAGCTTCATCAATATATACCTCAATCAGCGGGGTGGAATAGAGCTTGGGAAGGTTGGTAAATTGCGCCGAGAGCGGCTGGGGGCTTTGTGATAAGCTTTGTAGAATCCGCGCTGCGGCATAGAGGGCATCGTCTACGGTGAAGTAATCTTCAGCGACGAACATATGACCGCTGAATTCGCCGCCAAGAATGATATTATCCTCCCACATTTTTTTCTTCATCAGCGAGTGACCGGTCTTCCACACCAGAGGTATACCGCCATGCTGCCTGATATCAAATTCCACATTACGGGAAGACTTGATATCCACCAGCACCGTGGCTCCGGGGTGACGGGAGAGGAAATCCCTTTCCAATAATATCAGGGTGTAATCCGATGAAAGGTACCCGCCTTTTTCATCGATAAGACCCAGCCGGTCGCCGTCGCCGTCAAAACCAATGCCGATATCAGCCCTATTCTCTAAGACTATCCGCTTCAAATCGGTTAGATATTCCTCATGCTCGGGATTAGGCAGATGATTGGGGAAAGTGCCATCCAGCTCAGTAAAAAGTTCCACCACTTCGCAGCCAATGCGTTTGAGCAAAGGCGGCACTATAGCGCCGGCAACACCGTTGCCGGTATCCACTGCCACTTTCATCGGACGCTGCAGGCGAATCAGGTTGGCAATACGATCGTAATATTCCGGTTTGGGATCTTTCGTTTCAAGCTTTCCGGAGCCGCTGATTAATTTATCCTCCATGATAATCCGATAAAGGCTCTTTATCTCCTCGCCGGAGAGGGGGCGGGCTAATTCTTTGACGATTTTTAACCCGTTGTATTGAATAGGGTTGTGGCTGCCGGTGATATTGACACCGCCATTCAGGTTCCACTGGCAGACAGCGACATATAACAGAGGAGAAGTGCTCAATCCAATGTCAATCACATCGCAGCCAGAATCGGTCAAACCATCAATCAAAGCTTTTTTAATACTCTCAGAGCTTTCCCGGTTGTCACATCCGACCGCCATTTTATTGCCACCGGAATTTATAATGAAAGTACCGATGGCTCTGCCAATAAAATAGATGACTCCAGGCTTTAGGTCAATATCGACCAAGCCGCGTACATCGTATTCACGAAAAATCAGGGGGTTAATAGGAGGTAAAGTCCTGCTCATGTCGGTTTTCCTTATAAACAATAACTCGGAGTAATATCGTCAAAATTATAACATGCGGTGGAACGAGAAAGGCGTTTGTAAACAGATTCTATGATTTTTTTCGGCGTAATGAACACATCCATGCCTCGGTCCATCCCTTCCGTGGCTGTCCTAAAAGTCGATTTTGTCATGTTGAGCGTAACAAAACATCCTGTAAATATCCAATGAAATGACTCTTCGCTTCGCTCAGGGTGACTGCTTACTTTTCGGAAAGCCCCGGTTAGGGGTTGAGGGGAATTAATATAAAAATATCTTAAACAACATGAAAGACAAATCATTTGATCGTTGGGAAATATCAAAAGAATTACGCCAAAACACGATACCTGTTGTAAAAGAATTCCACAAGCAGCCAACTAAAAGTGTAGCAATATTATGGGATGCTTTATGTGGTAAAAAGCTTGCAGGAATTAAATTTCGCCGGCAACAACCAATTGGTCCCTTTGCAGTTGATTTTTATGTGCCCTCCCATCGTTTGATTATTGAAGTCGATGAACCAATTCATGCCAACCAGGCAGATGCCGTTCGAGGCAGGAAAGATTTATTAGAATCATTGGGATTTCGATTTATTCGAGTAAATGCTTATGATGTAAAATATAATTTTGACCAGGTTCTTTCGGCATTAAGATCGGCTTTTGCTATGAAATAGTTAGATTGTTTTTCAAATCACCCTGTGCGAAAAGGAAACTTTTTATGCCAGCGTTTTGGATCGAAGGAATTTTCATCTCCCCAGCCGGGCTAAAAAAAGCCAAACGGACCGGCAAAATTGCCGAGGCGGATAAAGAGCTCTTCGCCCGCACGATTTGGGCTGAGACCTCTGCTGAGGCGCTGCGTTTGGCGGATGAAGCGATACAAGGCGGTAAATGGCTCGAAAAGCCGCGCCTGAGCCAGATTACCGAAGAACAGCGCATGCGCAAACAAGGCGCACCTGAATTGCCCGGCTTATTCGTTTCAGGAAAGAAGAAACGAAAATAATTAAGTTTAGGAAGGCTATTAAGCGGTAAGGTACTTTAGGGTATATAATACAGATGACCTTCGTTCGAAACAGCGATCAATCATAAATCATAGAAAACCGAATGCTAAAAATGAAGACGGACCATAAAAAGCTGAAAGCAATTAGCTGATAGCTTTTTTAAACTGGTCTATATATTTTGCCTGAAAATTGGGTGAATTGCCATACCAAAATCAGCGTGGTAGAATAATAATTAGTAATAGAAAAAATCCGCTTCCCTGTAAAATGTAACCAGGGAGAGTTTAAAATTTCGAGCCGAACAGGCTCAGGAGGTTGGTTTAATGGAAGCACAGGTAGCAACTTTTGCAGTAAAAAAAGGCTTGGCACAAATGCTTAAGGGCGGTGTGATCATGGATGTGGTTACCGCTGAACACGCTCGAATTGCTGAAGATGCCGGTGCAGTAGCCGTCATGGCATTGGAACGCGTCCCGGCGGATATCCGTGCCCATGGCGGTGTGGCGCGCATGAGCGATCCCGAGCTTATCCTTCAAATCATGGATGCTGTTTCCATTCCGGTCATGGCAAAATGCCGAATCGGTCATTTCGTCGAAGCGCAGATTTTGGAAGCGATCGGTGTAGATTATATCGACGAATCAGAAGTGCTCACCCCGGCAGATGAAGCCCATCACATCAACAAACACCCCTTCAAAGTGCCCTTTGTTTGCGGTTGCCGTAACCTTGGCGAAGCATTGCGCCGCGTAGGTGAAGGTGCTGCCATGATCCGCACCAAAGGCGAAGCCGGGACCGGCGATGTGGTGGAAGCCGTGCGGCATGCCCGCTCAGTGTTGGGTGAGATCCGCCGCCTGCAGGGTATGGCTGAAGAAGAATTGATGGCTTATGCCAAAGAGATTGGCGCCCCCTATGAATTGGTGGTCGAGACCCGCCAGCTGGGCAGAATGCCGGTGGTAAATTTCGCAGCCGGCGGCATTGCCACTCCCGCAGACGCAGCACTGATGATGCAGCTGGGCGTTGATGGGGTTTTTGTGGGTTCTGGTATATTTAAATCGGGCGACCCCGCCAAACGGGCGGCTGCTATTGTCAAAGCTACCACCCATTACAAAGATCCCTATATATTAGCAGAAGTCAGCCGTAATCTAGGCGACCCAATGGTTGGGCGGCAGATATCTTCCATCCCGGAAGCTGAATTGATCGCGCAGCGTGGCTGGTAATATGAAAATTGGTGTACTTGCTCTGCAGGGCGATTTCGCCGAACACATGGTAGTATTGAACCGCCTGGGGGTGGAAGCCGTTGAAGTGCGCCATGCCAAACAATTGGAAGGGCTGGATGGATTGATCATCCCTGGCGGTGAATCGACAACCATTGGAAAGCTCGCAGTCGATTTTAATTTACTGGAACCGCTTCGCCAATACGGAAAAGAAAAACCAATCTGGGGTACCTGCGCCGGCGCCATTTTCCTTTCCAAGGATGCCCACCGCCATCAGCCGCTGCTTGGTTTGATGGATATTACCGTCGAGCGCAATGCCTTTGGAAGACAGGTAGCCAGCTTCGAAGTGGATGTGGAAATACCCATGCTGGAAAAAATTCAGCCGGGCGGTGGACCGTACCATGCTGTTTTTATCCGCGCCCCGCTGATCGAAGCAGTGCACGGTCGAGCACAGGCTCTGGCTTGTCTGGAAGATGGGCGCATCATCGCTGCTCAGGAAAATCATTGGCTGGCAACAGTGTTTCATCCAGAATTAACCGCAGACGACCGATTTCATCGTTATTTTTTGCAAATGGCAGGCTATAATTAACTGGTGGAGTAATTATTCGACCCAACACCTGTCATGATCACAAGACCCTTCGATTGGCGTGACATCTCCATGTTGAGCCGCTACCGCAACCAGGGTGTGTACCTGTACAGCGCCCTGGTTCTGACGCGCGGCTCATTGCTCATTCCTTCTGCCATGCTCTCCTCATTGGCGCCGGGAATGGGTGTTTTTACCTCGGTGTGCGAAAACAATGAAGATGGTGAAGAACCGCTGATCGGGCAAGCTATCCAAAGTCAGGGCTCCCCCTTGGTGCAAATGACCTTCCTCGCGCCGCGCCCTGCTTTAGCTGGAAGAGATTTATCCACGCTGATCGAGTATATGGTTGCTCAGGCAGGCGAGCGAGGCGCATTACGCTTATTAGCCGATGTAGAAGAACATAGTGAAGCCTTCGAACCTTTACGCAAACTGGGATTTGCTATTTATTCCCGCCAGCGTATTTGGAAATTCAAACATCAGATTAACGGCGATTCTCAAACAATCAGCTGGCGGAATGCAACTGAGCAGGATAATATCCCGGTGCGCGCCTTGTATAATAATATTACCCCGGGGTTGGTCCAGCAGGCAGAGAATTTCCCTGCAGAACACCTGCGCGGTATGGTTTATTGGAAAGGCGATAACTTGCTGGGTTATGCCGAATTTAAATACGGTCATAAAGGCATTTGGGTGCAACCGCTGATCCATCCTGATATTCAAAATTTAACGGAAATTCTATCTGGCTTGTTGCAAAATATTCACAATCGATATGCGCGCCCGGTTTATGTATGTGTTCGCACTTATCAATCCTGGCTGGATGCCGCGTTGGAAGAATTAGGCGCTGAATCAGCTCCCCCACAAGCTGTAATGGTGAAACACCTTGCAGCAACATCCAAACAAACCCGCCCCTATGCCATCCATGCCCTGGAAGGCGGCAGACCAGAAGTATCTGCCCCTATCGCTCATTCGGAGACCAATCACACTTAATGAAACAAAGACGAATTACTGACGATTTGCAGGCACTATTGGATGTTCTGCCACCCGAGATAGCTAAAGCGGTGACCGCTAAAGGTAACAGTGATGACCTGTTGGAGATCATTCTAGACCTTGGCAGGGTGCCGACAGCCCGATATGTGGCAGGTGAGGTGTTGTTATCGGATGTAGAAGTAAGCCGGCAGGAGATCGATTACGTAGTCGAGCGCATCGGTGCGTTCGATGCAGATAACCGCGCCGGGCTGGAGCGTACTTTGCACCGTATTGCCGCCATCCGCAACCGGCGCGGCATCATCGTCGGTCTTACCTGCCGCGTGGGACGGGCAGTGTACGGCACCACCGATATCATCAAAGATTTGATCGAAAGCGGAAAAAGCCTTCTTATATTAGGCAGACCCGGTGTGGGCAAAACGACCATGCTGCGCGAAGCAGCCCGTTTGCTTGCAGAAACCAAAAGGGTTGTCATTGTAGATACTTCCAATGAGATTGGCGGAGATGGTGATGTGCCTCACCCCGCTGTAGGACGCGCCCGACGTATGCAGGTAAGCACGCCTTCGCTGCAACACGAAGTGATGATCGAGGGCGTGGAAAACCACAACCCTGAAGCCATTGTGATCGATGAGATCGGGCGGGAATTAGAAGCTGAAGCTGCCCGCACCATCGCCGAGCGCGGCGTGCAGCTCATTGGCACTGCGCACGGCAACACCTTGGAGAATTTGCTTCTCAACCCTACTATCTCCGATCTGGTAGGGGGTATCGAATCGGTCACCCTGTCCGACGAGGAAGCGCGGCGGCGCGGTACTCAAAAAACAGTGCTCGAGAGACGCTCGCCTCCCACCTTCGATGTGTTGATCGAAATCCAAACTCGCGACCGCCTGGCAGTACATGCCGATGTCGCCGCTGCGGTCGATGCCATGCTGAGAGGCTACCCCCTGCCGCCGGAAATACGTTCCCGGGATGAAGACGGAAAGATTCACATACAGAAAGCGCCTTTCCCAGTAAGCGCCTTCAATACCCACACGAGTTTCCGGCGACCCGGCAACGGCGGACCGCACGATACACCAGCCGTTGAACCCGTCAGGATGGATGCCAGCGCTGGCTTTTCCCCCGAAACACCACCGCCTCCCGCAAGAGGGCAGCTTGAAACTGTGCGCATTTATCCCTATGGTGTAGCGCGCAACCGCCTCACGCAGGCTGCCCGCCATTTGGGTGTGCCAGTGATCGTGGTGAATGAGCCGGCTCAGGCAGAAGTACTGGTGACTCTGCGATCGTATTACCGCAAGCGCCAGCGCCCGCTGGTAGATGCCGAACAGCGCGGTACACCGGTGTATGTGCTGCGTTCCAACACCATCAACCAGATGATGCAATTTTTGGGCAGCTTATTCAACCTCTCGGCGGATTACCCCGAAGAGTGCGAAGAGGATGTGCTGCGTCAAGCGCGCATGGCAATCGATGCTGTGCTGAACGGCGAGCGCTGGGTAGAGCTCCCCCCAGCTGGCGCAGGCATCCGCCGGTTGCAGCATCAGCTCGCTCGTCAATATAACCTGACTTCACATTCGTATGGCAAAGAACCCTACCGGCGGGTAAGGATATTCAGGGAGGATGCTTAAGGTGTAGAATAAATCGATGGGGGCTATTAAATGGTCCTACATGGTTTCTAAAACAGAAAATGGGCGGTACATGCCGGGTATAGTGCAAATTCAGAAACGGAAACTATAATATAAATGAAAACCGCTGAAACGCAGAGAGCGCAGAGTGCACCATTGGTTAAGGCTAACGATTGAAAATAATAAACCGTTGCTGGTACGATCACACCAATTATTGTTAATTCAGCAGTAAAATGGTTATTTAGTGGACATCGCTCAATAAATGGTCTTTTACTGATAATTAATAACTAAAAGGAACCCCTTTTATGAACTTCGGCTTTCTGCTTTTCCCCGATGTGGAAGAACTCGATTTTGCCGGACCCTGGGAAATCGTTGCCATGTGGAGCAAACATTGCAATGGTCCCCAGCAGCGCCTGCTCATCGGCCAGACCGTCAACCCGCTACAGTGCGCCAATGGCATGCTGGTCACGCCCCATTGCAGCTTTGCGGATTGCCCCCCTCTAGATTACCTGTTAATCCCCGGCGGGCAGGGCACGCGCAAAGAGGTGAACAATCGGGCGCTTTTAGGTTTCGTCCGCCAGCAAGCCGCTAATTGCCGGCAGGTGCTTTCGGTATGCACCGGGGCGTTTATCCTCCAGGCAGCCGGCTTGCTGGCGAACAAACAAGCCACTACCTATTGGGGTTCGCTCGACCGGTTGCGCCAGTTCCCCGATGTGACCGTAATCGAAGAGCGTTTCGTGCGTGATGGCAATATCTGGACTTCAGCTGGTGTCTCCGCCGGCATCGATCTGACCCTGGCTTTGATAGCCGATCAAGCAGGTGAAGAAATCGCAGGGAAAGTGCAGCTGGGAGCCGAATATTATCCCTTGGCGGTGCGTTATGGTATCGCCCACCTGGCGCCGGAGGCGCCGGCATATTTACGGCCTGGGAAATGAACCGGTTAAATATTGACATAATACGCTGCTTTGGCAAAAAAGGAGTGAAAAATGAATTCCAATTATTATGCATCAGATCTCTCCAACGCCGAAGGGCGCTGGAATTTGCTTTATAAACTCGGAGGCGCGGCTTCACTATTGACCTTCCTCTACATCCCGCTTCAGATTATCACATTCATGACTGTACCCGAACCAACCGATGCGATTGGCTGGTTCACTTTATTCCAAAAGAGTAATTTGCAGGGACTGTTATCTTACGAATTCTTGTTCATCGTCACCTCTGTGACAGGTATTATCACGACGCTCGCCCTCTATGTAGCGCTCAAGCGTTATAACGAATCGATAATGCTTATCGCACTGTCGTTCAGCATCATCGGAACGGTATGCATCATCGTTGCCCGCCCAGCCATCGATATGCTTTATCTGAGCAATCAATATATTGCAGCAGCTTCTGATGCTGAGCGGGTGATATATCAAACGGCAGGGGAAACACTGCTGGCAATGCGGCATGGTTCGGCGTTTCACGTATGCTACAACCTCGCTAATATCAATCTGATTATCATTCCCCTGGCCATGCTGCGCAGCAAAATATTCAACAAAGCCACCGCATATATGGGAATTTTAGCAGGATTACTGGGGTTTGGCTTATACATTCCGGTGATTGGTGTGTGGGTCTCGGTATTATCGGTGGTATTTATGGGCATTTGGGATATCCTGATTGCTATTCGCCTGTTCCAGCTTGGAAAAAGCGTATCGTAAACAGTAGCATGAAAAGCAAATGATCGTTGGAATAATTTTTTCTCTGCGTTTTCTGCGTATTAGCGGATAATTTTTTACGAATTCGAAACAACCATCGATATTAAAAATATATCAGAATCGATAGGTAAAGGCTGGGCATTTCTTGACGTTCTAACTTCCCCGTGGTATCATCATAGGGTAGTTTTTAGCACTCTCATATCGAGAGTGCTAATTTGAAACGGCAAAGCGAATGAAAACACTAAGCGAACGGCAAAAATTAATCCTGGCACTGGTGATCCGCGATTATATCGATACCGCCCAGCCGGTTGGGTCGCAGCATCTCGTTGAGCATTACAACCTGGATGTCAGCTCAGCGACAGTGCGCAACGAGCTTGTTGCACTGACCAATATGGGTTACCTTCGCCAACCCCACACCTCTGCCGGGCGGGTGCCCACGGAAGACGGCTACCGCTATTTTGTGCGCCAGCTAATGGGCCATACCGAACTACCCGATACCACAAAACACACCATTGCTCACCAATTCTACCAGGCAGGGCATGATGTAGACCGCTGGATGCGGTTGGCAGCTTCGGTGCTGGCTCACCAATCCCAGGCAGCTGCATTGGTAACTGCGCCGCGCGCCGAACAAGCCCGTTTCAAACACCTGGAATTGATTGCCACCCATGGCAGACAGGTTTTAATGGTGCTCGTGTTATCGGGCGGCGAAGTACGCCAACAAATGCTCGTCCTGGCGGAACCAGTATCGCAAGATAGATTGAGCGCTGCTGCCAATCATCTCAATACAGCTTTTCAAGGTATGGATTTGAACAGTATTTCAGCCTATACCGGCCAATTGGATGCCCTGGAACAGGATATCATCAAGCTGGCGATTGAAGATATGCAGCATCCCGGTGATATCTTGGGTGGCGAAGTGTATCGGGATGGCATCTCTCAGGTGCTAGCAGAGCCAGAATTCGCTGAGGTGGATGTGGCGCGTAAGGCGCTGCGTATTCTTGAAGAGCGTTCATTACTTGAAGACCTGCTCTCGCGCACCGTGCTTACTACCAGTGTTGGAGGCGTACAAGTGCTCATCGGAGGCGAAGGCACCTGGGAAGAATTACGCGATTGCTCCATGGTATTAGCCCGTTATGGCGCTCCCGGTATCGTTACCGGAACAGTAGGGGTGCTGGGTCCAATCCGCATGGCATATGGACGATCAATTTCTACCGTGCGTTTTGTCGCCGGGTTGTTAAGCGACCTGGTGGTAGATATGCATGCAGAATAACATGAAAACAACCACTCGGAGGCTTAAAAATAAAATGTCTGAAGAAATTCAAAATGAAGAAACTTCCCGCGAAGAAATCGAATCTCAATCACCTGCAGAAGAGCTGGATGATCTAAAAACAAAATTAGAAGAAGTTCAGGCAAAAGCAGACGAATATATGGATGGCTGGCAGCGTGCCCGCGCCGAATTTGCCAACTACAAGAAACGCGTCGACCGCGATCAGGCACAAGTTTATCAGAACGCTGCAGGAAACGTGATCAAACGCTTCCTGGATATTCTAGACGACCTCGAACGTGCCCTTAAAAATTGTCCCACCAGCGGCGAAGGTGCCGAGTGGGCAGCTGGCATCGATTTAATTTATCGTAAATTTCTCACTGCCCTGGAAGCAGAGGGGGTAAAACCGATGGAAGCGGAAGGGCAGGTGTTTGATCCCAATATTCACGAAGCCATCTCGCACGAAGATTGCAACGAGGTCGATAGTGGTCAAGTAATCGAGGTAGTTAAACAAGGCTACCTGATGGGCGATCATGTACTGCGTCCGGCATGGGTGCGGGTGGCAAAATAATTCAACAATTTGGAGGAATCATATATGGGTAAGATCATCGGTATTGACCTTGGAACAACGAACTCTGTGGTAGCGGTCATGGAAGGTGGCGAACCGGTTGTTATCCCTTCAGCGGAAGGGGAACGCCTGGTGCCTTCGGTGGTTGCGGTTAATAAAAACCACGAACGGCTTACCGGACGAGTGGCTCGCAACCAGGCAGTCGTGAACCCCGAAAACACCATCTTTTCCATCAAACGCTTCATGGGGCGTAAATACGA
>JAAZNS010000512.1 GCA_012798185.1 Chloroflexota bacterium
CATCCTGGCGCGGCAAATAATTTCCAAATTCATCCAGCACTCTTCCCGCTAAAATGCCCCAGCCCTGCGGCGGTGATAACCACAGCTCTGGATTCCGGCTGCGGGAAAAATTATTCTTTCCAATGCGGACTTCGAAATGCAGGTGAGGCCCGGTCACATTACCGGTTGCGCCGGATAATCCCAGTTGATCCCCTGTATTTACCTGTTCCCCGCGGGAGACATCGATGCGGGATAAATGACCATACACCGTATAGAGTGTTTGTCCTTGATACCCAAAATCGTGGCGGATCACAACCGCTAAGCCATAAGGATCATCGGTATCTTCTGTGCCGCGATAAAGGCCATATCCTGCCCAATTGATGCGCCCCGGGCCGGCAGCATATACAGGTGTACCAGTTTTAACAGGAATATCGATGCCAGTATGGACAACGTTTTCAAAGAATACGCCACCGTAGCGGTAATTTGCCAAAGGCCAGTTTATTTCATTGGCTGCAATAGGCCGGGCGAAGTAAAAATGATCGTACGGTGTGGGAACCCACGGTGTAGGATATAGTGGCGGTCGCCAGGCAGATGCCGAGGCAAGCGCCGGGGTTGGGAAGACAAATTGCAGTGCCTCTGGCGTGAAATTTGCAGATGGCGATGTATCAGGTGTGGTCGATAATCCTGTTGATGTGTCGATCGTAGAAATGCTGGATTGCTCAATGGTGGGATTAACAGTTAATTCTGCTTGAGATTGATTTTCAATTGTTTCATTTGGGGTGGAAGCGTATGGATTCGATGATGGACTCAGACAGGATGTAAATGTGAGAGTTGCTACCATTAACGGGAGAAAAGTGAAACGGACCAGGGTTTTCATACAAATGATTTTGATTGCTGTGGCGATTAGGGTTCTGTTGAGGTGGCTGGTCTTGGCGTATCAGAAAATAATGATGTTGAAGTTACCGTTGGTGTGCGTGTTAATGTTGGTGCGCGCGTTATGGTTAGCATTTTTGTGGGGGTTAATGTTTCGGTGGGAATCAAGGTAATAGTAGGTGTCATGGTTCTGGTAGGCTTGGGGGTAATCGTTGGCGTTAGCGTTGGAGGCGGCAAGGGGGTTTGGGTTACCACAGCTTCTGCAGGATATACCTCAAGCATGGCAGAATACCAACTTAAATCATCGGTCAATACATATTCATTATAACGGGCAGAAGGAAGCGCAAGGCGCCAACTTGAAAGCGCCGGCAATCTCTCCCATCCATATTCGAGGGCTATTTGCGTAAAA
Organism: Chloroflexota bacterium; assembly: GCA_012798185.1. GTDB lineage: Bacteria > Chloroflexota > Anaerolineae > Anaerolineales > UBA4823 > JAAZNS01. Next base: position 1,262 of record JAAZNS010000512.1, read on the forward strand.
TCAGTCCAATACCCTTGGGGGATATTATCTAATGCCCCGCCTTGCTCGTAGGCGCGGGGATCACCGCTGTTTCGTGCGTCGAAATCCCAAGTTAAATGATGCAGTGGGGAGCCTTGTGAACCATCCTGAAAGCGGTTGCGCAGAAAAATCCGCCAATAGGTTTGTGTGCCGAAATCTTCTCTCACCACCACTACCCAGCCTGCATTAATGGGAGCTGTGCTGAATGCAAAACCTCTCCCGGTGTAAAGCCAGTCATCCAGCATGCCTGGGTATAGCGGTGAGGTAAGCGGGACAAACGCGTTTTCAAGTGTGGCTAAGAAATCCCAGCCGGTTTTGCGAATCACTTCTGATTGTAATGCGTAAAAAGCTTCATCGGCGGCGTCATTCAGTTGAGGGTAAGGCGCTGAGATACCATTAAGCAAAACCACAGTTTTCCTCTGCCCAGGTATATTTACCGAAGCTCCCAATGATTTTTGATAACTGGGAGTAGGGGTAATTATTGCAGCCTTCTGTAATGATTCGGGAAGGGGCTGCGGAAGCGCAACAGTCAACCATGTGATTCCTTGTGCAGAATGATTCAGATTTATTAATGGTAATGCCAGCTGTGATGGTTCAAACTGATAGCCTGTGAGATAGGATTGATTGGGAGATTGAAGGATAACCGCTAAAGATTTTCCGAATGCATCCCATGCTGCCCAGCTGCCGCCTCCAATAACGCGAGGTGGTTCTTCTGGGTGTGAAAGGTCGCAGATGACAATATTTTGCATGCCTTCGATTGACGAAGCCCATGCCAGGTAATGCCCATCTGGAGACCAGACTGGGTGATCATTGGTGGCAGATTGGTTATGGTTGATTTTTTGGAAACGGTTATCGCTATCATCCAAATTGGCGACCCATATTCCCTCTTCACCATCTCGGGTTGAAACAAAGGCAATCTGTCGTCCTCCTGGTGCCCAGGCAGGCGCATAATCTGCGCCAGGGTGCTCGGTGAGACGGATGGGGGTTTGAGATTGCGGATTAGCAGATGTGATTTCCCGAATGAATATTTCCAGGTTTGGGATATTCGTTGCCGGATCGGGAACATAACTTTCATATGCCATCCAGCGTCCATCGGGTGACCAACTGGGATGTGAATCATATTCTGGTGTTGCGGTCAATTGAATAATTTCGCCCGTGGATAGATTCATTTGGTACAGATCCCAATGACCATTTCGATTCGAAGAGAACGCCAGGTATTTTCCGTCTGGGCTTACTGAAGGAGTTATATCATCCCAAGAACCATTGGTTAGACGGGAAAGCTGGCAGTTTGATGGGAAACAATAAAATAGATGATTGTATTCACCCTCTTTTAATGACAAGATGATTGCACCTTGAACAAACTGGCTGATTTCTGAGGTTGCCTCAGGTGCGGGCAGGCTGGCAATCAAGTCGGGAGAAGGAGAAGAAGTTGGTGTATCTGTACCTTGTTGTTCAATGAGAGATGCACTATTAGCAGTTGTGGGAATTGGGGTTGTGGTTGGAGGTAGGGTTAACCATTGCAAAAACCAGCCATTTAATATTCCGTAGATTAGGAATGCAAGCAATAACATTGCCAAAATCAGGATGATTATACGGGTAAATTTTGTATTTTCCTGTGGATCTGGCGTTTCAGAAGAAATGGGAGTGAATGAGGCAGTCATAGAAACAATGGGTTGAACAAGTATGTTATTCTAGCATTGGCAATAGTGCTCGTCAAATTTAAATATGCAACAGATGTGCCAATCTTGATTTTGCCGCTATTCTGTATTTTTATCAATATTACTTTATTACTCAGCCACGAGAGTGAGTTTCCGAATTTGAGGTGGATTTAGGGTTTTTTTACCATAGTCTGAGTAGTAATATTATGACCTGTTTACAATATCGTTTTACTGCCATGCAGGAAAAAACCCTTCCCCTGGGCAGAGGAAGGGTTTAGGGATGGGGGGTTACTGAAGGTGAAGCGTGTTTGGTTACATCCCAGCCATAAAAGCAATGCCAACTGTTCCAGGACCGGCATGTGTGCCGATAACCGGACTAACTTGCGATAAGACATATTCTTCGGCATGTAATTTTTTTGTTTGTTCTAATAAATCTCTGGCATCGGCTTCTGCATTGGCGTGAACAACGGCGATGCGTAAAGGTCGTTTTCCTGATGAACGTTCTTCTACGAGTTCAACCAGGCGGGAGAGAGATTTACTCCGAGTGCGGACTTTTTCTACCGCTTCAACTTGCCCGTCTGCAACTTGTAGAATTGGTTTGATGTTTAATGCGGTGCCCAAAAAGCGGGAAGCCCCGCCAATTCTCCCGCCTCGATGGAGGAAATCCAGCGTATCCACAGCAAAAACAACATCGGTGTGGCGGCGAGCTTGTTCGGCAAGTTCTTTGCATTCTTTTAATGAAGCATTTTGAGTTGCTGCTTTTGCGGCGGTCATTACTATAAATCCTAGTGCCATACTCGTTGAATAAGAATCGACAATTTCGATTGGCGATTCTGGTAGAATTTTCCGCGCCTGGACAGCCGAATTGACTGTTCCGGATAATTTTTCAGAAATCAATATACACAAAACGCTGAAATCCTTCCCGATTAGATCGGTGAATAATTCTTGGAAATAGGGAATGGTTACCTGAGAGGTTGTCGGCATAATGGTAGCCGTCTTTAAGCGTGTGTAAAATTCCTTGGGTTGGATATCCACCCCATCGCGAAAAGTTTCATCACCCCATATAAGCTCCAATGGCGCCACATGAATTTTATATTGTTCCACTAATTCGGGCGGAATATACGCTGTACTATCAGTAACAATGGCAACTTTTGACATGCTTCCTCCAATTCTTCATTGGTTTTCCTACCTAAACAACCCCCTAGTCTCTCTTGAGTTGCGCTTATCGCTAAAATGATTTCCTCCTTGACCTTTCTCCGCTTACAAATTAGAATTCTGCCTTGCGAGATTCCCTGAGCCTTGCAAAATTTCCCTGGGAGGAAATGAATTTTCGGGGAGATGAATTGCAAGGCTGTTATGGTTTAGCATTATGTTTGAGAATCTAACCAATCGTCTGGAAGGCATTTTTAAACAACTTCGCCGGCATGGAAAACTATCCGAGAAAGATGTCGATGATGCTATGCGCGAAGTTCGATTGGCATTACTTGAAGCTGATGTTAATTATGGCGTGGTTAAAGATTTCATTAACCGAGTACGTGAACGAGCAATCGGACATGAGGTTTATCGAGCACTGAATCCTGCGCAACAGGTCATTAAAATTGTTAATGAAGAATTGATCGCCACGTTGGGTGAACCCGAACGGTTGAATTTAATCGGCAGCCGGCCAAGAACGATCATGCTGGTGGGCTTGCAGGGTTCTGGTAAAACCACTGCAGCAGGGAAAATAGCTGGTTTGCTTCGTTCTCAAGGTGAACGGGTGATGCTGGTAGCAGCCGACCCCTACCGTCCAGCCGCGGTACGCCAATTGGAAACGCTGGGCGAGCGGTTGAATATTCCGGTATTTTTTGAGGCGCAGGTACCACCTCCCGAAATGGCTGCTCATGCAAAAGACAAAGCAGAAAAAGGTGGCTTCACTGTTATAATTCTGGATACAGCGGGCAGATCACAGCTTGACCAGGCTTTGATGGATGAATTGCAAGCCATCCAAAAGCGTATCACGCCTGTTGAAGTATTGCTGGTTGTGGATGCGATGACTTGGCAAGAAGCAGTGAATATTGCCAAAGGTTTTCGCCAGGTGACACCGATCACCGGTTTGGTTTTAACCAAAATGGATGGCGATGCCCGCGGCGGCGCTGCGATTTCCATTCGATCGGTCACCGGTGTGCCAATCAAGTTTTTAGGCACTGGTGAAGCCCTGGACGCGCTTGAAACTTACGACCCGGGCAGGCTTTCATCCCGCATTTTAGGGATGGGTGATGTAATCGGCTTGATCGAAAAAGCTGAATTGGCTTTGGATCAAGAGACTGCCCAGGCGCAAGCCGAACGCTTGATGGCTGGGGAATTCACCCTGCAAGATTTTGCCGATCAGCTGCGCCAGGTACGCAAAATGGGACCGCTGGGACAAATTTTAGAAATGCTTCCGGGAGGAATGGGGCAGATGGCGCGCCAGATTTCCCCCCAAGATGCTGAAAAGCAATTTAAAATAACCGAAGCGATCATCAATTCGATGACAAAACTTGAAAGACACAAACCCGATATTTTAAACGCCAGTCGCAGGCGGCGCATCGCAGCGGGTTCGGGCACTCAGGTTCAGGATGTAAATCGTTTAATTAAACAATACCGTGATGCGCAGCGGCTTTTTAAAACAATTAAGAAATCAGGCAAACGCGGCATTCCGCGCTTGTTCGGTTAGCTGCAGACGAAATAAACAGCGCATCCTTCCGCGCTCACTCTCCTGATCGTTCTGACAGCAGTAAGACTCTAATAAAAAAAATAAAGGAGAAAAATTCAATGGTACGTATTCGATTACGCCGTGTTGGCGGTAAAGGACAACCCAGTTACCGGGTAGTCGCTGCAGATAAAGAAAGCCCGCGGGATGGGCGGTTTTTAGAGATCATCGGTTTTTATAATCCTCGAACAGAACCTGCTACGATCCAATTGAAAGAAGACCGGATATATGATTGGATGAGTAAAGGCGCCCTGCCTACCGAATCAGTCGCCAAGTTGTTTAAATCTTGCGGCTTGATGGATCGCTTTGAGCGGTTTAAAAAGGGTGAATCTTTAGAAGTCTTATTAGAAGAAGCTGCCTCTGTTGCTTCCAAACGTGAGGTTAGCGAGGAAATCCATAAAGCTGTTGCACATCGAAAAACAAAGAAAGCAGAAAGCGAATAATTGGTTTCCCCCGGCTTAAAAACGGAGGTTTGATTTGAAAGAGCTCATTGAATATATTGCTACTTCGTTGGTGGCTGACCCAAAGCAGGTAAGGGTCACGCAGTACCGGCGGGGATCAATGGTCACTTTGAAGCTTCAGGTCGCAAAAGAAGATATGGGGCGTGTGATAGGAAAAAACGGCAAAGTTGCCAATGCCATTCGCGTGTTATTGCGCGTGGCTGCCGCACAGGAGGGAAAACGCGCCACGCTTGACGTGGATGAACCACGATGAAAGTTGCGAAAACGGTAAAAGAAATAAAATCTTCATCAGGCTCGCCTCAATCGGGCGAGCCTGTATTCTTGGTGGTTGGCAAGCTGCATCGCCCTCACGGCGTGCACGGCGAAATGATTATGGATGTAATCACCGATTTCCCCGAACGCTTGAAAGCTGGCAGCAAGGTTTTTGTCGGTGAAGAACATCGACCTTTACGGATTAAATCATGCCGCAGCCATCAAAAAGGGATGCTGGTATGCTTCGATAATTTTTCGACCCCTGAGGCGGTCGGATTTTTACGTAATTGGATGGTTTATGTAAAGGCATCGGACTTGCCTTCTCTGCCAAAAGGTGAGTATTATCACCATCAAGTGATTGGGATGCGGGTTGTTGACGAGACAAATACGCTGCTTGGAATTGTGGCTGACATTATCCCTACCGGCGCAAATGATGTATTTGTTATCAGCCAGGAAGGTGGTGGTGAGTTTTTGCTCCCAATGGTTGACGAGATGGTGATAAGTATCGATCTCGAAAAAAAAGAAATTTGCGCCAGACCTTTGCCAGGGCTAATCCCCGATATGAAAGATTAATGATGCCGACTTGAGTCATGATATTAGCTATTAGTCAATTGGAACATTTGTTGAAAAGGGAATCGATGATTATGTAATCGGGGAGATAATAAATGAGGAGATCAAAAACCAGAAATAATGGAATAGGGTTTATAATTTTCTAATAACTAATCACTACTCACTGCTGACACTCACTTAAAAACGGGGGATAGATTTCATGAGAAATATTGCTGCAAAAGATTTCCTTGACATTTCCCAAAACGATATGGTATCCTGTGCATGTTTTTATTTCATTAATTAAGGAGAATAATTTGCAGGGGGCAGGCAATGATGGTTTAAAAAAATATTGGGTCGGTTTTAACCTGGTTAAGGGCATTGGGGCTGCCCGTTTGCGTCTCTTATTGGAAGCTTTTGG
>JAAZNS010000513.1 GCA_012798185.1 Chloroflexota bacterium
ATTTTTAGTTCCTGACGTATGCGCTGCTCCACCCATCGCAGGTCTTCTTCCCTTTTTAAATAATCCAAATTATTAGTATCAATTACCAGTACCGGGGGTTTCCCTTCTCGGCGTGGTTCAGCAAAAAAAGCATCATACGCCTGGTTCAAGGTTTCGATATATGCAGTATCCATATTCCTTTCGTATGGACGGTCGCGGAAAGCAATGCGTTCCATAAGCGTGTTCGTATCTGCGCGCAGATATACGATCAAATCGGGAAGCGGTATTTTCTCTGCTAACGCTTGATGGATTCGGTAATACATATCCAGCTCATCCCCACTTAAATTAATCCCAGCGAACAGCGCATCTTTTTCGAATGTGTAATCAGCCAGCAAATGACCACCGCGTGCCAGGAAAGCAGGTGCAGCCTGCCGCTGTTGATGATAGCGGCTAAGCAAAAAAAACATCTGGGTTTGAAAGGCATATCTCGCCCGATCGGTGTAGAAATCGGAGAGAAATGGATTCTCTTCGAAAACTTCGAGCATCAGGTTAGCGTGAAATTCCGGTTGAAGCAAACGCGCCAGAGTGGTTTTTCCCACCCCAATCACACCTTCAATAGCAATGTACATAGAAAATCCTGTGTTGATAGATTAATTTGTCTAGACATCTTTCTCTTGCCATGCTGGTTTTTACCAGCTCCGCGTTTCCTAAGGATACACCGTTTTAGCTAAGTTCGCAACGGCTGGTTAAATTAAAAAGTTGAATTCTTACGAAAATTGTTTAATAACCAAAAATTCATCAGGATTATCTTTTATTGATAGTAGAGAGTAATAGATAGAAATTTGTTTCACTCTTGAATTATGAATTAAAAATTATAAAACCTTCATAAGTTTTTCATATTGTCCTGATATTCTTAAAATTAAACAGGGTGACTTGCTGTAGCAGTTGATTATTTGAATAAGCCCGTTTAACTTGCGAGGAATGCGGCGAGCCGATTCTTTTCTACCTCCCCCTTTCAGCCCCCCATCCTCTCTCACGTTCTCCTGACTGAAGCTAAAGGGTGAGAGAGGAATGGGGGTTATGATCTCTAATATAGGTAAGCCGTTTTATATATATATTCTGCACCGGAAGCATTAATGGGTGATCGGAATAGCTTCCAAATCTTTTAGCATATCTTCCAGAACATCAAATCCACCCTGCCAAAACTCAGCCTTGTTGATATCGATACCAGCATCTGCCAGAATTTTAACCGGTGCGGCAGAACCTCCAGCTTCCAATATTTTCAAATAACGTGGTTTGAAAGCTTCCCCTTCACTTTTATACTGCCGGTAGAGCGATAAGACCAAAAGCTGTCCAAAAGTGTAGGCGTAAACATAAAATGGTGTGCGGTATATATGCGGAATGGAAATCCATTCCCACTTAAACTCATCACTTAATTCCACAGCCTCCCCAAACTGATTCTTCAGGTTCTCCATGTAGGCAGCAGATAATTCGTCCACTGAGGCGTCTTTACCAACCATCTCATGCGCCTGACGCTCGAATATTGCAAAATATGCCTGGCGTATGATTGTGGCATAGGCATCATCCATCTGCCTGAATAAAATATCCCGCCGTACGGCTTCGTCGCTCTCCTGCGCCAGAAAGCGATCCACCAGCAGCATTTCACTGAACGTTGAAGCGGTTTCCGCCATAGGTAAAGGCGAATGAAAGGTGAAAACGGTGTGTTTCTCTGCCATCATGGCATGGATGGCATGTCCAAGTTCATGTGCCAGGGCTGCAACATCATCTGCTCTGCCCTGGTAGTTGACCAATACCCAGGGGGTCATTTGAGGTGTAACCGCATAGCAATAGGCACCGCTCTGTTTTCCATGGCGGATTTCGCTATCCAAATGATTGTCATCCAACACGCGTTTTGCCAGCCGTTTCATTATTGGATTAAATCCATTAAATGCTTCGAATACCATATCCACGGCGGTGCTATAGGCGTAAGTTTTATCAGATTTTGCTACCGGGGCGTATATATCGTAACGGCGCAGCCGGGGTATGCCCAGCCATTGAGCTTTTAGGTTGAAATACCTTTGGAATAGGGATACATTCTGTTCGCACACATTCAGCAATGTATCCACTGCTGCATCATGGACATCATTGCTTAAGTTGCGCGCCGAAATCGGCTGGGCAAAGTGGCGCAAATCGATTTGTTCATTATGCCAATCACGCACCAAAGCCTGGTACATTTGCCCTAGGATCATCCCATCATTTCCGAAAACTCGATACAGTTCTTTATATACCGCTTCCCGCACAGCAGGGTCGTGGTGACGAACATATATTGCTAAACCATCTCGTGTAAGTTCCTTTTCCTCGCCGTCCACGGTCAGCTTGAAAACATAGCGGTTGGTAATGGCATCATAAAGATTTACAATGGCTTTGGCACCGGTGACATCTTTTATATTAATGATCTTTTCTTCAGGTTCAGTGAGTGTATGCGGTTTAAATAGACGCATGGCTTCCAGCCAGTAACGGTAATCGCCAACATTTTCCATCAACCGGCTGGCGATATCATCATTCAGGTCTTTCCACCACAAATCGAAAAACAAGACCCGGTTTTGCATCTGGGCAATAAATTGATCAACCTTTCCGATGAAAGTTTGCCCGACCTGATCCTGCGTATTACTGCTGAAGAGCAAATAAGAATACGCTCCCAGTTTAACGCCGAGTTCAGTTGCTTTTTCCAACTTATGGATAATATCTATAAACGTTGTAAAGGGGATGTTGTCGGATAATTGAGGGCGGTAGTTCTCGATCTCAGTAGTCATTCTTTCGAGCTGGGCAAATGTTTCCTTGGTTTCAGGGCTGTCATGAGAAGGAAAAAGATCCGCCAGGCTCCAGGGTCCTTGAGTATATTGTGTGGTCATAAGTCTCTCTCTAGATCAAATCTACAAAAAATTTAGGGTATTTAGGATTATTAAGGTATTATTGATATTATTTATTATATATTAATATCGAACTCGATGATCTCTAATGGGGTATAAACTTTTTCTGGTCCAAAAATTATCTCGTAATCCCAAATTGCACGATCTATGGTCATTATACCCGATGCTATTTTTTACAATAATGAATTACAGGTTTCGTTCAATATCTGGGTGGCAATCATAAAGAAAAGCGTACATGCATGATATCCCCATCCTCCAGCACATAATCTTTCCCTTCCAAACGCA
>JAAZNS010000514.1 GCA_012798185.1 Chloroflexota bacterium
CCCGGATGATGTGGCCATCACCCGGGCGCTTATTCAGGCAGGAAAATTGTTGGATATCGATGTTCTAGATCATATGGTAATCGGTCAAAATCGGTGGGTATCGCTGAAACAAAGGCAGTTAGCCTTTACCTGAAGTAACCTATCCATTGGCACGAACCTGAAACCGCTCGAATTCATTTGTCGCTTCAAGCCATTCGCTATGGACATTGACGACATCCGCGTTGCGGGGTCCTTGCCACAGATATTGATTCAATTTTTCAAGAATATTTTGTTCCCCTTCAGCTACTACTTCGACATTTCCATTCCATAAATTACGCACCCAGCCTGTTACACCCAGAGCATATGCTGTGGTTTGAACAAACATGCGAAAACCTACCCCTTGAACATATCCCTCGACAATGGCATGAAGGCGTACTTTTTTTTGTTCTACCATTTATTCTCCTCCATTATCGTGAGTATCTATATGTTTAAGCCCCTAAAAACGCGAGAAGCGGTGTGATTGTCAATGGGCTGAGTATGGTTGTAATCAAAACCCCTGCGGTAACAAAAGATGGTTCCAGATCATATTTTATCGCTAAAATTGTAATCATCACTGCTGTAGGCATACCAGATTGTGATATGCCTGCTTGATGAGCCGTTTTTGATAATCCAATAATCAAACTTACCACGAGAGCAATTGCTGGACCGGTTATTAATCGCATGATAGCAGCAAATGCCAGATTTGAGTGTTGCCCTTTTAATTTAATTTTTGATAACTGCATTCCAAAAACAATCATTAATGTTGGGATAGCACCATCAGCCAGTATGGTTATTGTGCGTTCTAAATGAAGGGGCAAGTGCCAATCGATCACATTGTAAATAAGCGAAAAGATCACCGCATAACTGGCGGGAAGCTTAACTAAACCCAATGCGGCTGTTTTGATATTATTTCTTCCAGATGAAGCTATGACTACACCTAAAGAATACATCAGGATTGAGCTGATTACAAAGTAAATACTAGCAAATGCCAACGCTTCCTCGCCGAATGCAAATAAATTAAGGGATAATCCGAAATTACCGACGTTTCCAAACATAGCGATAAGCAAAACAGCTGCCAATATTTTTCGATTTAGTTTTAATAACTTTCCAAATATCCACGTTACTCCCCCAAGCAAAAAAATACTGACAATACTAAAGATGATCATTTTAGCGATATCTTGGTTGGCAAGTGGGCTGGTGGTCAGTATTGAGAAAATCATGCAAGGTCCGAAAACATGAAAAGCCACATCGGAAACAGACTGTGTATTAATTTTGAATATTTTTCCTGCTAGAAAGCCGGCGCCGGCTGCCAAAAAAATCGGTAATATATCGTTGGAAAATATGGATAATAAGATCCTCAAACCGATTAATCCTCATCTTCGTCATCGAAATCGAATATCTCGTCATCTAGATCATCCAGACCTTCCCCTTCGGCAGAATAATCCAAGAGCGAGAAACGAGAGGTATCTTCCGTAAAATCTAAATTTTCTAAAGCCGATTCGATGAAATCGGCTTCATCTTCGGTAAGGGCATCTTCCAGCCGTTTTTCTAATATCTCGCGGATGCCTTTTCCCCCAATTTGAGATAACGACCAAAGCGCAGCCAAGGTTATGTCGTCATCATCATCATCTAATAATTTCACCAGAGCGGGTACGCACGTTTTCGCTTCCAATTCACCAGCCGAACGAACTGCTTCATAACGTAATTCGGGGATATCACTTTCCAGCATGGATTTGATTTGTGGTATCCATCGTTCATTTGCCGATCTTCCCATTGCCAATAAGGCGCTGGCTTTCCATTCGTTGTTATCTGATTGGAAAGCTGTTTTAATTAATGCTGGTATTTCCTCACGACTGGAATATCCCATCGCTTCGAGGGCACGTCGACGCACCAGGAGCGGTTCGCTGCTATTGATTTTGTTTAATAATAATGTTTCGATCTCATTAAATATTTTTTGAGGGATTTCTTCGATTTCCCCCAAATATACGAATTTTCCCAATGCTCCGGCAGCGGCAGCTTTTACTTCCAAAACCGGATCATTTTCGAGCATATTGATAAAAGGTTTAATTGCCTCACGACTTTCATAGTCCCACAAGGATCGGATTGCGATCTCGCGAACTTTTGGATCGCTATCATTTAAGGCAAATAAGACAAAGTTTTCAAACGATAATACATAATCGCTGTCGCCAAGTTCTTCAATATCCTCAATGAGAGATTGGCGCCGCCATACGGGCACTTTATGCCAAATCTTTTCTAAACGATTGATATCTTTCTCTTCCATATCTGAAAAGCGGTGCAAATAGGAAGGAGGAAAGGGTTTATTTTAATCCAATAACGATTCGATGATTTTATTAATAGGGATTTGTTTTTGCTTTGCCATACTGCACGCGGTTGAATAACTTACTTTGGTAATTGAATCGGATTGATGAAATCTTGAAGATTGACGTAGATCAACAAGAGGATCAAAACGGCAAATCCGACCATGTGGATAATATTCTCATATCGTTGAGGAACGCGGCGCTGCAACAAGATTTCCGGTAAAACCATAAAGATTCTGCCGCCATCCAGAGCAGGTATAGGGAGTAAATTGAAAATACCCAGCGATAATGAGATCATCATAAAAAAATACAGCGGGTTTCTGATCTGTTGATATATATCGTACATGCCCTTATAGCCGATCGGACGCGCTTGTTCAGCGGTAATGTCACCCTGCGCCAAGTGAACAGGCAGGAGTATTAATGAATGAATATATTCGTAAGATGCAAGAACACCTCTCGACAGTGCCCGGGATAAGGTGGTTGGCTGAGTGGCTTCACCCATGAGGATGCCAATTGCGCCTTCCTCTTCGGGAGGATTTTCGCGCGGAGTGAGGGCGACTTCTCTCTTCTGCCCGTTCCGTTCATATACCACCGAGATCGGTTTTCCCAGGTTGTTGTATATTATTGTATGAAGCTCTTCTGTATTTTTAATAGGCTGTCCGCCTACTTCAA
>JAAZNS010000515.1 GCA_012798185.1 Chloroflexota bacterium
ATTTGAAAAGAAATAGCGGTTGTCACGATAGGGATAAAGGAAGCTATTAATATTAAAACAATCTTTCCTGCGTTGAACGATACCTTGTTTAAAATTATCATCCCAATAGCCGATAAGATTGATGCAAGAGGCATCCAATATCCGTGTGAAGGGTGAGGTAACCCTTGAGGATCATCCAAATAATTCCACAAAATTTCTTCACTAAAACCATATCCTTCTGCTAATCGTATTCCTCCCGAATAATAATATTCTGCATCCATATATCCTGGTGATTTTTGAAATGATCCAACCACAAGGATAATTACGATTTCTAAAACAAATAATGCTAGGTAGTCGAATTTTTTCATGGTTTTAATGAATATAAGTAATAATCACCCCCAAAATTCTCAATGACTGGTAAATGAGAAAGTAAATCTTCGAGTTTCTGCCAATCGGATGGTAAATATCTACCATCGTTTTCTCGTATATATTCAGCACCAAACCGATTATACAAAATATCTGTATAACCCTGAGCAATCCAGGATTGAAGGATGTCATTTTCATTTTCATATAAATATAAATCGTGTTTCCACCTGTCTATGATTTCATCCGGATCGCAGAATGGTGTACAAAAATAACTACGGGGTTCGAAGAGCATTAATACTTTATGTTTGTCTTTATTTTCAATTGTTTTATTAATTGCAGGGTAATACCAACCCAAATTGTCCGCTAAGTATTCCTCTTCTGATTTAATATTTAGAAAGACTTCTAACGCCCCCATTTTCATCATATCCCTGGATATTTCAAAGACTGAAAAACCTAGGCTTAAGAAAACCAACGATGCTACAACGTTTCGAAACCGAATTTTAAATAAATTTATCTGGGAAAATCCATTAAATCCAATTCCAGATAACACGGCGATTGCTGGAAAAATCGCAAAGTAAACTCTTGATTGTATTAAATATTCAGAGAATTTACCAGCCACCATCCAGGTGACAAGTCCGGTTAATATGATGATGAGGCAAATATTCGCTGAACGTTTTTGGGCATTGGACCATGGATTCTGAGGTAACCACGCAAATATTGCCAATCCCAAAAGCAATGGGCCAATCGAGGTGTTGTATCCAGTAGCGCCTTCAACGCCCAAAAAAGTAGCTGAAAATGGTAATAACAGTGTCCTCCAAATCGATCCGGTATTTGGTATCTGGTAAAAATCTAACCGATAACCGTCCATCGCTCCCGCTGGAAATAGTAAAGGATAAAACGGATTGCCCGTGCTATAAAAATTTCGTATCCACCAGGGGAGTGTCATAATGAAAAGCGATACCCCAAACAAACTCCAGGAAAGCATTACAGCTGATATGATCTGTTTTATCGGTTTATGACATTTTTTATAATTATAAGTAAATATTTGCCAAAAAATGACGACGAATGCCGCAACGATAATAACGCCAGCGGTATATTTTGTTCCCAGGCAAAAACCTGCTAAAGCGCCCATATAAAGCAATTCGCTTTTATCATTTGTTTCTACCCATCGATCTAATGCAAAGATCACGCCCAAACCAAATAACATGGTAAACCAATCGACATATGCCCAAGATAAAGACGCCGAAAATGTATAGCCGGATAAAAGTACAGCTAAAACTATCCATCCTGTATTTGAATTAAATCTTCGAGACATATATTGTAGAAGTCCGCCCAGAGTCATTAATCCGATCAACCACCCAAGGCATGCTGCGGCTTTAACATCTGCCAATAACATAACCCAGGTAAAGAGCATTTCTCCGATCTGAGGCATACCCCAAAACATATTTTCAGGAATGTAACCTAAATTTCTTGTTTCAATAAAATTACTAGGTAATGCCAGATGATATACCAAGGCATCAAACTTAACCGGTGGTGCCAGCGCAATGAACATCGTCGAACATAATATGATTATACAAAGGCAGGCGATAATTTTTCCTAATCGTTCACTGCATCGCCAAATTTCGACACTCTCATTAATAAAATTTAAGGTCCAGATATAAATATCTTTATAAAATATGATCCCCAAAACCCCTAATAAAAACCAAGCCCACCAGCGGGCAATACCCAAACCCAAGCCTATTAATAAAAATACCAGGCTTAAAATACCCAACCCTAAAGCAAGGGATAAGAAAATCTGATCCCTGCTTTTTCCATATTTTTTAAGAAGTCGACATCCAATCCCCCCCGATAAAACTACAAAAGTAACGGATATCAAGATATCCCAAAAATTGTTTAATACCTTCAAAACAAAATTTACATCAAAAGGTTTATGAGTGACATAATAAAGGCATAATATCAATAGAAATCCACAAAGTGGAATTATTTTTATAAGGTCTTTTAATTCAAATTTCTTCATATTGAAGATTTCTTTATTACTCGATTATCTCTTTATATTTTTCACGGAATTCTTCAAATAACAAACGTGGTGGATTTATTGCCCACCATCTAACCCAATATAAACCAATAAGCAAATAGGACGGCAAAATAAAAAACATGATCGGTGATTGGATAGGTTGATCGCCAGGTTGTAATGTTTTTATGAAAATTAACCAAGTGCCGCCTAATAATGCAAATATACTAAGAAGCACAATAATCCGTCCAATAATGCGCCACCGTTCATCAAACAAACTGAAAACCAATACGAGGGCGGGCAGCATGGCAATATAATTTTCAGTTGCAGTTCGGATACCGACTAAATTGGTAACAACAAGGGTTAATACCCCTGTCCAATAAAACCAATTAAAATCTTTGTTTCTCGATTGAAGCCATTCCCAAATCAATACAACAAGAAGGAATATGGTTAGCGCCCAACCCATTTGTTTGCCAATCCCTGGAAGCCATTCTGTAAAAATCGCTCCGGGGGTTCCGGGCAGTGTATAAGATGGGTAAGAAAGAACCTGGCGAAGGTTTTGAATAATCCAATCTTTGATCAACAGCATACAAGAAGCTGTCAATATCCCCAAGCTGCCGATAAATCCCCAAACGACTGTCCATCGTTGATGGGATATTGCCCAAATGATGATGTAAGGGATCAACAAAACAACCATTTGTGGCTTAACCATCGTGATCGCCATTAATAAACCAGCTAAAAAATCATGATTCGAACGAAGGGCAAGAAATATTCCCCCTATAGTCAAAGCTACAAGTACAGCCACGTTTCCATTAAAAACTGGCCGAATACCGTAATACCAACTTACCACAAATATGAAAAGTAAAATCATTATCCATCGGGGCATCCGCCAGCGCGATAAGACAACCGAAATAACCGCCAATGCAATAATCGCTATCTCTAATGTTGTCATCCATAAAGCTCTAGCGAGAGAATAATTTCCAACCAAAGAAAAGGGCGCAAAAATATAAATCGAGAAAAGAGGATAAACAAACAGAACCTGATCTTCATCAGGTCTTGCGGGTCTGCCATACATCATTTCCTGGATGGCTTGTGTTGTCGTCTCACTATATGGACTTTCTCCCTTTAATAAGAATAACCTCGTTCCCATCCATCGCGATAAAAAATCATTCCCACCGGGGTATTGGCTGGTATACTGATAATTAGCGAAGGTCAGTCCAACGATAACAGCAATCGCAAGGATTATTAAGATATTAATGACGATATTAGGCCGTAAAATCATTGATTCTCCAAATTTGCCTGATCGATGTGATTTACGCATTTAATAGAAATATTCCTAACTCGTAAAAAGATAATATAAATAAGGAAGCCAAAAAATATAGTCCTGATTGGAACAGTCAACCATAAACTCCATGGGTATCCTCGCGATAACAAAACTGGCCATTCCAAAAGGTTGACTAGAGCTAATATTCCCGAAATAATAACCCCTTCCATGTCGTCAAAAATCAGTAAAACCAATGGGATGAGATACAAAATCCATTGTGGACTCCACCCCGGCATCCAATTAAAAAATATCAGAAAGGCGATGCAAAGCAGTCCGATTTGAACAATCGGTTGATCACCATTAAGCTGTTTATAAAAATAGCTCCCTATGAGCAAAAAAAACATAATCGTTATCCAGGGCGAAATACGTGCTGGATTTCCTATGGCATTACCCGCTGCTTCAGCATCCAGCCTTTCGATTTCAGGACCGAAATTGCCTGTTCGATAATTATTATCCAACAGCGCCCAAATTGTTTCCCACGATCCTTTCCTTGATTGCGAGATAATCGAAGCTTTAGTAAAAGAGGGCGAAACCAGATATAAAAGCAAATATGACCCAGTCACAATCAACACCAGAATAAACGATAATAAGAATGCTCTCTTGCCCGGTCGATAACGCCATATAAGACAAAGCGCAAGGGCAGGAAATAATTTAATCAAAGCTCCGATAGCCAATATCACCGCCGAACGGATATCTTTTGCCTCAAAAAGCCACGAGATACCTAATAACAAAGTCGTTACTGCTAAGACATCAAAATACCACCAGGTATACGGTAAGATGAGGTTGATAATAAAATAAACGCCAATACCAATCCAACTTTCTATATTTGGTTTGATTTTAGCAGCAAGCTTGGAAAAAATAACCAGACCTCCAGCCTGGAATAGCGATAACAAAATCAGGAGCAGATAATCATAAACATGTTCCTGCTCGCCGGAAATTTGATAAATCAGCCATGAGAGAAAAGGAAAGACAGGAGGGAATTCTACCCAATAATCGATAAACGGAACACCCATCTGAGCCAGATGATAAAAATGGACAAAATCGCCGTAACTTTTAATCCCATCCAAGGGGGTAGATATGATGAAAATTAGGCGGCAGATAAAAAATGCAATAGCTATATTCCAATTGCGAGATAATTGACGCATGGTCATAATTCTAAACGATTAATATCGTAATTAGGCTGGATCCATCTCATCATTAAAAAACCATTCCCGGCGTTATAAATAATAAGATGCAAGAAGATGCCCACAATGCCGTTATGTAAGGCAATAACTGCCTTTGATTCGCAGCCATCCAAATGCATGCCGCAATAACCAATGGCATTGCTGAACGAAATATGGCTAAAGGATCTTTCCACGTCTGGTAAGGCATGATAGAAAAAAATACCAAATTGACGATCAGCATACAGGTTTCCAAGTTCCATCGAGCTGGTATTTTCATTATTAGATCTTTTATCAAGAAGATGATAAATACAGCTGCAGGAATTAGAATCCAGACCCCCACCACAATAAAAAACGAACGGTCTTTCAATGCTGAAATCCCAGAGAATGGCAGCCAGGTGGGAATTAAAGATCCTGTTGAGATACCCCAGCGGAGCCGGAGCAATAAAAACCAAACCATATATGGAATACTGCAAAAACCAATAAAAACCAGCCCCCTCTGATACCGTCTTTGAAGTAACTCCCAAATTGCGAGAGCGAGTGGAAATATCAATCCAATTTCTTTTGCCAATCCTGCTAATGCGAACAAAAGCAAAGCAAACGCGGTGTGCCGTCGTTGATAGGCAAACCAACCCGATAAGCTTAAAGCCATCGCCAGAGGTTCATTCAAATCAGCACGAAGGCAAAATAAAGTGCCAATATAGAAGATATAAATGAGCGCGACCCAGGGACTGGCACGCCGTTCCGATAACATTATCGATAATATTGCTATAGTTATGATTATCGCTGCCAGATTGATCTCTAGTAACATCCATGGTACCGTCAGCGATTTATCACCAATAGAAAAAATCCAGGCAAGCATGGGTAATAATATGCGCTGATATCTCTTCCCCGGCTCATCCATGTGATGATAAGCGCTCAGTGGTTCCAGGGCGATATAGTAAGCAAATTGACCATCGTACCCGGTTGTTCCCTGTTCTTCAGCCTGGCTGAAACGGCTGCCCGTTAATATAAAAGCCTTAGGATCATTTTGGTGCGAGTTTAAAACCAGGAATATAAATATCCCTGATAACAACAATGAAACAGCTGCAATCCAAATAATTTGTTTTGTTTTCATTTCGATGAAAAATGCCGCTGTTGAAATCCAGAATTCATACGCAATGAATTCTAAACCACATTAATATCGATATGCTGGTTTGTGAAATTACAAAAATGTAATAATTGCTCTCTCCTGAGTTTCTCAAATTAGTGTCCTGGAATCAAGTTTTTTCAGAACAGATATCACTGAATTCGAGATATCCGGTTCTGCAAACAACTCATTTCCATTGATAGTGACAACAGCAGAACGAACAGGCCGCAGAAGTTTTACG
>JAAZNS010000516.1 GCA_012798185.1 Chloroflexota bacterium
AGACCTGGATTGACGGTCGGCGCTGGTCATTCGCAATCGTCTGATGGCGTCCATGTCGGGCCAATGAGATGGACGTTTCTTTAACATATCGGTGTAGCATACGTCAAAATGTAAATGCCAACCTGCAGTAGCACCTGCTGCCAACCCAATATATCCTATTAATTGTCCCCGTTCTACTTCTCTGCCGGTTTTGACTTCAATTTTATCATCCACGTGACCATAACGGGTGTAAACCTTTTGGCGCTGTCGTTGCCCATCGGGTAAAGTCACAATCGCTGAGGGGTGCTCGATCACAATGATATTCCCCCACGTGCCTGCTTTTCCTGCATATGTAACAACCCCTTCTCCGCTTGCATATATTTCTTTTCCTTTATCTGCTCCGCTGGAACCGGGCAAATTTAAATCGGCTCCGGTGTGAAACCCATAAGTATACCAGGTAAGGAATGGGTTAACATCGAACCACTGACCAGCCCAAATTGGATATTTTCCAAATGCAACTCTGCCGGTAGGAAATGATGCGTTTCTTTCCGGTTTTGAACCTACTGGGCAGTCAAATTGAATCCCCCGCCCTGGCTGATCGAATAATGGCACAAAACGGACTGGACCAAAAGTAACTTCCACAGGCGGGTCTTCTAAACTTAAACAAAATTGCCTCACTCTGCCAACATTTGGGGAAATTTTATTATCTAAATAAAACTCACCCAATGGGAACCACACATCATGATGCTCTGTTAAATCGACGAAAACCATTTCGTGGTCTTCTTCAATATTATTATTATTTACCTGTCTGGCACGATGCGTAATGGCAAAGATAACTTTGCGAGAGTTGGAGTGGACTGCAGGAATAAATGTCTCAATGCGATATTTGCCGGCTGTTGAATTTTTTGGCAGAAAATGATCCACCGAAACATTCATGGAAGGCATGGTGTATCGCATAAGTATTTTATAAGTTTGCGCAAGTGCAGGATCATAACGATTAAATGATTTCCATTGCGCTTCGAGCTCAGCTCTTGGGGTTTGTTCTGGAGTGTCATGATAATTGATTTTAAAATTTGATTGGTCGTAATTCAAAACAAGAATCGACTTTGTCATATTTATTTTCTCCGCGTATTTATTTACGTTACAAGTTTTATTCCAAGATGCTAATTATTGAAAATTATAATAATTTATATTAGTATTGACCACATTGGAAAAAGAAATCATGTAAATAAATTGTCGTTAAGAATGATCAATATTCCTCAAGAAGTCATTGACTCCTATCGATCTATTACATTCCGAACTTGTCCTTCGATGCAGCTTCAAAACATAGAGCAAGCGATCGAATTCGTTAATACAAGAGGGTTTATCTTTTTCTGGCCAATAACCGATATCCCATTTCCAAGTTTATGGGCTGCTAAAGCCGGCAACCGTCCTATTGCCGACAATCATGATGATCCAGACCATATTACCTGGCAATGGAAAGATGATCTTCTTGGTAAGCAAAAATGGTATTATGGCAAGATATTACGAAAAAAAGCTACAATAATATGCCATAATGTAGCACCCAATTTTTATGCACTATCCGAGAATTTTGGATCTCCTGAAGAAGATTATTTGACACTTTATGAGCAAGGGCGATTATCCCAAGAAGCAAAAATGATTTATAAAGTTTTACTGGAAAAAGGCGCATTAGATACAATTGCACTGCGCAAAGAAGCTCATTTGTCAGCGCCGGAAAATGAATCACGGTTCAATAAAGCATTAACTGATTTACAATCTGACTTTAAAATTGCCCCCGTTGGGGTGAGCTAGGCTGGCAGCTGGAAATACTCACATATATACGATATTACACCTCGGGCATACCCTGATTTACTAAATGATAGCCGGTTCATTGATGAAGAAACAGCAAGAAAAACCCTGATTAAGATTTACTTCACCACAATGGGTGTAGCAAAAATTAACCAAATTCAAAAATTATTTCAATGGCATCACACTAAAATTAATCGTTCCGTCCAATTCCTTATTCAAGATGGTTTCTTGGTTCCTGAAATATCCATTAATAACGATGGGACTAATTGGCTCGGAATAACAAGTATGTTAGAATAGTAAATAAGGTTAATCAAGGAAAAATCAATCCGTTCATTGTTATCTTGTTATCTTAGATATTTCTTCTTTTCTATGTAATGATATTTAATATCATTGTTCTTTTGAGTGATTACCACGGGGGTACAAGTAAAAAAATTCCGTTTTTAATACAACACAAGGAGAAGAATAATGGCAAGTGTACTTTATCCACGCGAAACTATCATTACCATCGAACGCCACATTCTCGAAGAGCAAAAATTTCACCCCGAAGCGACCGGTGTTCTCACATCGCTTCTATATGATATTGCCTTGGTAGGGAAATATATTGCGAATAAGACCACCCGGGCAAGCTTTGCGGATATCCTGGGAACAACAAAAGATATTAATGTCCAGGGTGAACAAGTAATGAAATTAGATGAACTGGCAGATCATACCATTTACAAGCTTAATGAGCATACCGGTCGGATTGCGGTCATGGCTTCGGAAGAACAAGCTGATATCATACAAATACCTGATAAATACCCTACAGGTAAATATGTATTACTCTACGATCCCCTGGATGGATCTTCTAATATCGATGTCAACGCACCAATCGGGACAATTTTTTCAATTCATCGGCGTAAGAGCGAATCAGGTCCCGGTACATTAAGCGATTGTTTACAGCCAGGTCATAATATGGTAGTTGGTGGATATATTATTTACGGCTCAAGCACCATGATGGTTTATACATCTGGCAAAGGAACTCATGGATTTACCCTAGATCCTTACTTGGGAGAGTTCCTTCTTACGCATCCCAATATTAAAATTCCAGAAAAACCAAAATATTACAGTGTGAACCAGGGATATCAAAAATATTGGAGCGAGGGGATCAAACGTTTCACGAATTACCTGCAGGGTTTGGAAGGAGATAACAAACCTCTATCATCCCGCTATATCGGTTCATTGGTTGCAGATTTTCATCGAAATCTATTATCCGGCGGAATTTTTTATTATCCTCCGGATACTAAAGACCCCAAACTCCCAACGGGGAAATTACGTCTTTTATATGAAGCTGCGCCCTTGTCATTTGTTTGTGAACAAGCTGGAGGATATGCATCTAACGGAAAACAGAGGATTCTTGATATTGTCCCTGAATCCTTGCATCAGCGTGTTCCATTGTATATCGGCAATCGCGAGCTGGTAGAGAAAGCGGAAGAATATATTCGAAAATTTGGATAGTAATATTTCAAAATAAGAAAAAAACATGACTCCAAGAAAGTCGAAGTAAAAAAATCAAGGGCTTGATAATTTTTACATATATATCTTTCTTGGAGTCTCAATATTTTTTTCCCAACACTTAGCCAACTGATTTATACAAATTGAAAGAGAGTTTACTGAAATTTGGAATGAGAAAAATGATGAAAAAACAAATTCTAATATTCTCAGTTTTAATTTTCAGCATCGCGGCTATAAACCTTTCTTGTAGCTTATTTTCGAATCTTTCAAGAAATATTAATAGAACAAAAAGCACCTTGGAATCCGCAGCAACAGGCATTCATGAGAGCCAGTCATTACTCGATACAGCAAAAGCATATGCAACAGAATTCAGCCAAAGCGATATTATGGCTACGGGGCAAGCCCTGGCAACACAAGCAAAAGATAGCGGTTTTCTAGAAACAGCTCAAGCTTATTTAACTTCAGAGGGATCAGGCGCCCTGGAGACCATGCAGGCATTCGTCACAGAGCAAGGCCCCGAATTACTTCAGACCAGTCAGGCTTATATGACAGAAATGAGCAATCAAAACGACAAACCCGCTGAAGATATTCCAATAGTCCAAGGCGAAAAAACGAACTTGTTCTCCAGTAATGATAATATTTCGTATTACACAAAAATGGATTTTCCGAGTGTATTGGCATTCTATAAAAATGAAATGCCAAATAATGGGTGGCGTAAAGTCGAGCAAGGCTGGGTAGAAACTCCAAGTTCAGCGGTCCTTTACTATGAAAAACCCGATCGTTCTGTGAGCATTACATTGAGTATAAATCCATTGGATAACCATACGGTCGTAATGATTTTTATCAAGCCTAAATAAAAACAGGATCAATAGAAATAACGCTTCCCATGCTTCCGGGCAGCTTGTAAAACTCTCATTTTCAGATTTATCAATTGGAGAGATGTCATGGATGTATCAGAAGCCATACGCACCAAACGCGCTATTCGGCAATTTCAACAAACACCTTTAAAGAATGATGATATTCTTGTTATTCTGAATGCCGGTAGACGGGCGCAATCTTCAAAAAACTCACAACCCTGGCAATTTATCGCCATCACCGATAAACCTATCCTCTTGGCGTTATCGAAATGCGGGCAGTGGGCAAATCACCTTGCCGGGGCTGCACTGGGTGTGGCAATAGTCACACCTAATCCAACCGAGAAATTTCAAACCATGTTCGATGCAGGACAGGCTGCAGCATATATGCAACTCGCTGCCTGGGAATTGGGCATCGGCTCATGCCCGGCTTCGATTTATGAAGATGAAAAAGCACGTCATATTCTGAGATTTCCCGAAGAGTGGTTCTTACGCATTGCATTATCCTTTGGATACCCCTTGAACGAGAATGAATTAATCTCCCCGCCCCGTAAGCTGGGAAGAAAAAAAATCGACGAAATTGTTCACTGGAATAGCTGGTAGATTTGAAACCGATTTTTCGTTTGAACGTATATAAAGAGGAAATGATATGAATTTACTTGAAAGGAGTTTATATGACTACTTCATATCGTAACTTACGTCGATCTCGAAAAAATCGGATATTTTTAGGCGTTTGCGGCGGTTTGGCTGAATTTTTCGGTATTAGCTCATTCTGGATCCGCTTGGGGTTTCTAATTGCCCTTATTCCTGGAGGAATACCAGGATTGCTCCTATATTTAATTCTTTTTATTATCATCCCGTCAGAATAATGTGTAAGACAACAAAAATCCACCACCCCAGAACAATGTATCTTGGCTGTGGTGGTGTTTTTTTTTATATTCTAAATATTATCAAGAACTAAAATTCTTCAGAACTTACTTCCATTATTGGCTCCCCCAAAGAAATCGGCAAAGAAACTGTGAATTTCGTCCACTTTCCTGCCATGCTGTCTACAACAATTTGGCCATCATGCATTTCCAATATTTCTTTTACAATCGCTAAGCCTAGCCCTGTGCCATGAATTTTCGATTGGCGAACCTGCTTGCCGCGGTAAAACCGCTCAAATAAATGCGGCATATCCTCTGGTTCGATGCCAATTCCTGTGTCTTCAACATCAATACATACTTGAGCATTTCTTTGATAAGTCCGGATCCAAATTTTACCTCCCGGTGTATAACGAATTGCATTCGAAACCAAGTTTGTTATCACTCTCGAAAGTTGATTTTGATCACCACGTACTAACGGTAATTGCCGATCTGTTTGCACAATCAATTCGATATTCGAATTGTTGATGAGAAGCTTGTTGGCAGTAACAATTTGATCGACTAAGAGGTTGATATTTACATCGGTAAATTCCGCCTTTTTCTCTCTTCCAATCGAGAGACGCGAAAGATCTAAAATATCTTCAACCAATCCTCTTAATAGATGCCCCTGTTCTTTCAAGATAGACAAGTATTCTCCCCATTTTTCTTTAGGTGCATATTCTAATAATTCCAAATATAAATTAATATTGGTTGTGGGTGTTCGTAATTCATGGGATACATCAGCGACAAACATATCTTTCAAGCGATCGAATTCTTTTTGTTGAGTGATATCGCGCTGACTACCCACATAACTTACCATTTTGCCTGTTTGGTCAAATACTGGCGCCATAGTTAATTGGACATCATATTTACTCCCAGATTTTCTTTTGCAGACCAGTTCGCCTGTCCATGTTTCTCCGTTTTCCATAGCCCGATTCATTTTCTCAATAATTTCAGGATTGTTATTTTCATCTAACAAAGACAAATAATTCCTGTTATAAATTTCTTCGAGCACATAGCCCGATTGATCTTCAAATGCATCATTTATGATATGAATTCCCCCGTTAAGATCGATAACAAAAACACCATCGCCTACACTGGCAAGAATCGCCTCCACACGTTCTTTTGCATTATGTAATTCTTCAGTTCTTTGGATAACTCGTTCCTCCAAATCAGCAGCATGTTCTTTTAATCGATTTAACAATTGAATATTTTCGATTACCGGACCCATTTGTCGGGCGACTACTCTAAGGATATCCATATCTTCCGCGCTGAAGATATCTCCACCAAACTTAGGACCCAGCGCCAGAAATCCTTGAATTTGACCATGGCCCAATACCGGCACCCATAAGTGTACCTGTTCGCTATTCAGTAATTGATGCTCCTCAGGAGATAATGAAATCTCTGAAAGAGCTTTTTTCAAAGAAGCTTTTTCTACAGCCCCAATATTCAACAAATACTCAAGGCTGCTACGTGGCAGGGTTGGAAAGGGGCACACTTCAGAATCGGGTGAATTTTCCTGCGGGGCAACTGCAATAATCGAAAAATCGCCTTTACTGTCACTTAAGAACACACACGTATCTTCTAAGTGTAATGTTTTCACCAACCTCTCACTGACACTATGTGCCAATTCTTGCATGTCAGTAATTTGCTCTAAACCTTGAGTTATTTCGGTAACTGCTGATCGATAATCGTACCATCCTCCATAAAATAGCGTATCGACTACAATTTGAACTTTTCGATAAAGAGGAACAAGTAAACTTGCCAATATGAGTACAATCAGGGTGTTAATAAACGGTTCATTGGTCGATGTATACGGTAATATCGTTCTTAAAATAAAATACAGGATTAGATATGCACCCCCCAAAATCGAATAGACTAATATATATGTTGCCCCACGATTAATGTGTTTTTCTATTTCGATAAGGTGGAAACGAAAGATTGCATATCCATAAGTGAGTGGAAGAATTGCTAGCCAAATGAACGCAAATTCAGTCGATTGAACAGGTTGCTTGAATAAAGCATTAGGAAGAAGGGTTAAGGTTATCAATGGTACTGTGCCAACCAATACTCCCAGTAGAACGATTCTTATTTTCCCATGAACTCCAACTGATGTGGGGTGTTTGTAAGCATAGATAACAAAAAATAATATTAGTAACAAACATGATGCAGCAAAAAGTTGAACCGCAGATGAAAAAAAAGGATACCAGGAATATGCTTTTAGGGTTTTTACGCCCCAAATAATATAAGGAGCGCTTCCAATTGCTCCTATAGCGTATAAAACTGACAAGAGTAATTTCTTACCCCTAAAATCTGCCGTTTGTGGAAAATAAAGATGAAAATGTACAGAAATAGGACCAGCTAACCAAAACAATATCCGATATACATCATAAGCCCACGGGGTTGACATCGATGATATTGAACCAAATATTAAAAATGCGCTCCCCATGAGGCAAAATAGAAAACATAAAGTGGTTACCAGACCAGCCGGGGCAAATGCCAATACGCCAATTCCAACAATCCAGAATATTAAAGCAACAATCACTGGAATTAACCGACGGATAATTTCATAAATTCCGGGAGAGGATAATTTAAATTCAATGGGAATTTGTTGACCTTGACGTTCGACAATAAAATGCAGCGTGTCTCCCGCCTTTTTTTCAGAAAAATAGGGAATGGCTTTACCTATCGGAATATTTTCAATTGAAATGATTAAATCCCCCGGTTGTAAGTGATTATATGCCGGTCCATCCTGTTCAATTTGAATAACTCGCCCATCTGATTGGAGGTTGTTTATTCCATCATGAGGGTATGTGATATTAATAGAAATATTCCATATTAAACTGACCAGAACAATCAGTGCTAATAAGAACGGGATACTTCTACCCCACCTCTGATGAATCAGACTCGTCATAGATGATTTGTCTCGCATTCTGCGGAATTCAATAACAATCAACCCAATTGCCTAGGCTGCAATATTCATTCCGTTTTAAGAAAATCCTCCTGATTTTATTAGTTTTTCTAAAAAAAGCGTAAATATAATCCGCATCGATTGGTAATAAATGGTTTTTTATGGGTATCCTTGTAGCGATAATATTCTATTTTTTTTGCAAATCAATTTTAACATACGGGAAAACTAACTTGACGATTATCAATCTTTCAAATTTGATAATTCATAAGCATATCTATAGGAATTGAAAATTTACGCTAAGATATAATTTGTGGGGGAATTAATTGATTTATTATTTGATGCAATTTTTCCTTTGCCGGCGATCTTGCCCCCGCTTTTTCCAAACTGGAGATAGCCAGGCTGGAATGTCGCTCGATTTCAGAAAATAAATATAGCACCGCACCGTTCTTATCGAGTGTATCAATAACGCTTGTTTTTTTCGAGTGATCGTTCATCCCTTCAGCCAGATACTCTACCAATAACTTTTTTTCAGTTTCGGGCAGCACTTCAATTAAATAAATAAACGGTAAACAACTACTCAAATGCTGCCCGGTCAAATCTGAACGTAACCATTTATATATATCTTCCAAATCATCCAGCAATTGAATCAATAACCCTAAGTGATAGCCATATTGTTCAAACTCTTTTAATATTCTTCTATTCCTTGTCGCAATCCGTGCTCCACTATAAGTAGCAAGTGAGAAAAAGCTGGCTGACTTCTTTTCCGCAATTTGCCAATATTGTTTCAGATTTGGTGATTTTTGTACAATATCCTGGTGCTGACCTTCGCACATGATCAACAATTTCGAGATAAACGCTTTATTTATATCATTGGCTGCATTTTTTGTGTCTGGATGCTGAAATAAACGGTTAATCGCATACTGGGCTGTGAAGAATAATCCAGTAGCAGCACTTAATGATATTTCGGGAGGTAAATTAATATCAGGAGTGTCTTTGTCTTCAATGTTATCCATAAGGCGGGCAGCATTATGAAACAAAAACCAGGCTGCGCATACATTTTCAGCCCATAAGTATTCACCCCCAGCAGCTTGACAACACAAACAGGGCAATACTATCCATTCTACAGAAGTATTGCCCTGATCTTTATTTTTTGTATTTCGGCTATATATTGCTTGGCGCATGATCTCACGATAGTGAGAATCTATGCCAATTTCTTTCCAATAAGCCTCTAGTAATTGATTTACCTGCTCCAGGGTAAATATCCCTTTTTGTCTGGATTATCCCCACCGAGCATATAGTGCTGCAATATCGGACATAGAAACCTTAGAACCGTCCCCACGAGCTTCTCTTTTCAATCCACGTGAGAGAAAAGCTTGTTCTTCTTTGCTGAGTTTTAAACCTCTCTCGGCTAAAGCCCTCTCGGGTTCAGTCCGCATCTGGGCAGCAAAATCGGCATCAACGGAAATTTGATAAACAACCTGGGCGAGTGTCATTTTATTACTCCTTTTTGAGATTTTTTGAATTATTTGGTTTTCTTGCTAGATTAATTATTCGATGTAACTCCCTTTTTTATCTGCCTTCACTTTCTAACATAGGTATAACACCTGTGCAAACCCACCTTTCATTTTTGTTGGGTTAATCAAAAATAGCATAAAAAAAAGATTTTGTCAATAGATTTATTGTTATGTAATATTTATTGATAAAAAATATATCTAAATATCCAGCAATCATTTACCAATAGCAAATAATATTAATCATTATTCATAATTGAAATAATGAAATCGAAATTATCAATTTAATTATCCATTCCCCCAATTGTTTTTTGACAGCTTTTTAGTTTAAATTCAATCTGCTTTAATTTTCAATGAAGCTAACAAACCCTTGATGAAAGCTTCTTTTTCGATTTGGGATAAATTCGCTTCAGGATGCATAACAATATATCGAAATGGCGGCATATTTCCCTGTTGAATAACATTTACTACATATTCAGCTGATAGATTTTTTGTTTCCCATTCAGTAAAATTTAATACCTCCCTAGCTCTCACAACATCACTTTGTACTAGCCATGAGGTCGGTGCAATGGCACTATACCACGGCCATTCCGTTTGGTTGCTATGACATGAAAAACAAGCCCGTTCTGCAATTTGCCTGGTTTTAGAATCACTCCATTTGGGTTCAGAAATTATTGGTGGATTAGTATGTTGTTTACCATAAGGGATGAATTAAATAAGTACAAATCCAATAATCAACAATACTCCTATCGTTAGAGAATATTTCTAAATTTTCTTCATTTATGCCCTTTTTATGAAATCACTAACGAGTTGTGCTTAATGATTTTTATAAATATTCGTCAAGCATTTTTTATCTTTGATATTTAACTTATAATTATGGATATTATAACCCCTATTTATCATAATAGGCTTTCATAATAAAAAATGAAAGCCTATTATGCAATATTATTAAAATTTTTATCGAATTATCTTTTGTAAGCGGGAGTGTAAAATGGTTTCTTCACAATTTTAGCCTTTACAGGTTTTTCGCGAATAACAACTTCTATTTCTGTATCAACCGTAGAAAATTCCCTGAATACATAAGCCATACCGAGATATTTTTTGTTTGTCGGAGAAAACATACCGCTGGGCACCCAACCAATCTCTCTCCCGTCTTTCAGCACTGGATAATGTTCCCTCGCTACCCCTTTTTCCACCATTTCAAAACCAATCAGGGTGCGTTTAGTTTTTTCTAATTTTTGCTTTAGTAAAGCCTCGCGTCCGATAAAATCTTTTTCAAAACTAATCGCAAAACTAAACCCTGCCTCAACCGGAGAAATATCGGAAGATAATTCATGACCATAAAGAGGCATACAAGCTTCAAAACGTAAACTATCTCTGGCTGCCAATCCCACCGGAATAATGCCATCAGCTTTTCCTGCCTCTAAAATCCCTTCCCATACCTTTAGAGCGTGCTTCGCAGGGAAAAATAATTCAAATCCATCTTCACCGGTATATCCAGTTCGACCCAATAATACTGGGATATCTCCAAAGATTGTATCAATTGCTGATGTGAAGCGTGGAACTTTTTCGATATTAATATGAGTTAGCCGATTCATAATTTCCGGCGCTTTTGGTCCTTGAAATGCCAGCATATATGTTTCATCAGATATATCGTTGATCTCAACGCGGTGACCCAAAGAATGGCTTTTAACCCAGGCGACATCTTTCTCGCAATTGGAGGCATTTATTGCGAGGAAATAATAATGCTGTTCCTTCTTGCTTTTCTCATCGGGTAATTTATAAACAAATAGATCATCGACACAACCACCATCTGCATAGCATAAAAGTGCATAATGAGCATCGAAAAGCTTCATCCTCCTGACATCATAAGTAATCATCTGGTTGACGAATTCTTCTGCATCGGGACCTCGTATCTCCATTTGTCCCATATGATCGATATCAAATAAACCGGCTATTTGGCGTGTTGTGTTATGTTCCAAGGTGGGACCGGTTGTGTATTGAACTGGCATCTCCCAACCGGCAAATGGCACCATACGACCACCATGCTGAACATGCCATGATTTTATTGCAGTACTTTTCAATGATTCTGGCATTATCATCTCCTCTCAAACAAACCTTATGATATTACTTGCCGATTAAAACATCATATCATTAAGTTGTTTAATTGACTCGCGAGAAGGACGTATACGATATTCCGGCAGTCTATTCAATGGTGTATCAGGCAAATTATAGATATCAACTAAGGATTTTTGTTCTGTATTGATGTAAATCAGCCCCGTTAATAATATATTTTTAGCATTTGCTTCTTCAAGAACCTGCATTGCAGCTTTCCGATCGGTGGGATCATAAGCGCGCTCAAGTTTCTTTAATATAACTGAAGAACCATCATGAAGAATTACTTCTTTGTCTTCGCCTTCTTCGTAATCTATGGTAATTTCTTCCGCAGGCGGTACATATGATAATTCATGCAAAGCCACTTCATGTTCTTTACCCCATGCGTAAGAATGTAAAGTAGTATCTTGATTATTGAATGTCACACACGGGCTGATAATATCAATCACTGCAACACCGTTATGGCTAAGCGCTGCTTTGATCAACTCTTTCACCTGTTTAGGATCGCCGGCAAAAGATCTTGCTACAAATGTGGCATGACCTACCAAAGCTTCCCAGGCAATATCCACAGGCATATATGGATTGGTTCCCTGACTCTTGAGGGTCAACCCCATTTCAGCGGTTGCCGAAAACTGCCCTTTAGTCAACCCATATACACCATTGTTTTCGATAATATAAACCAAGCGCATATTACGGCGGACAACATGTTTGAATTGACCCATCCCTATGCTGGCGGTATCGCCATCTCCACTTACTCCAATACCCTTCAACGAACAATCTGCAAAAAGCGCGCCGGTCGCCAGTGAAGGCATTCTTCCATGAAGCCCGTTGAAACCAAATGAGCGGTTGAGAAAATAAGCCGGGCTTTTACTTGAACAGCCAATTCCACTGAATTTTACAATCGTTTCCGGAAGAATATCCATTTCATAACAAGCGGAAATGATTTGATTAGCTATTGAATTGTGACCGCAACCCTGGCAAAGAGTACTTGGATTGCCACGGTAATCTGCTTTAGATAAACCAATAAGGTTTAATTGCGTGCGAACTGCTGTTTGATTAGCCATGATTATTCTCCTCACGCTTGATAATCGATTCGCATATGTAATTTGCTGTAATAGGTAAACCGTCAATATAAGCCAGAGAAATTAAGTGTGTTGCCCAATCAGGGCATTCCAACATAAGAAGTTTATGAAGGTGTCCATCACGGTTTAATTCGACAACATAATTCCGGTCATGGTTTCTAATAAAATCTCCCACGTCTTGAGAAAATGGGATAGATCTTACTCTCATAATATCGCAAGGGATATGTTTTTCTGAAAGAAGATATTGGGCTTCGTTCAGTGCTGGTTCAGTGGAGCCAAATGCAATAATGCCGATCTCATGCTGGGTTCCTTGAGTGATTACCGGTTTTGGCAGAATTCTCTTAGCATACTCAAATTTCTTTTTCAATCGCTCCAACAGATCATGCCAAACTTGAGGGTCTTCGCTATATCCGCCATTTTCATCGTGCCCTGTTCCACGGGCAAAATATGCTGCTAATGGGTGTCTGTTACCTGGCACTGTTCGGTAAGGAATGCCATCTCCATCGATATCTTTATATCTCGTCCAATTACCTTTTAATTTTTCTATATCTTCTTCCCATAATATTTTTCCGCGGTCAATTGGCGTGTCAGGATACTCAAAAGGCTTAGCCATCCATTGATTCATGCCAAAATCCAAATCCGATAATATGATCACTGGGGTTTGCAACCGTTCAGCAATATCAAACGCTTTCCAGCCAAATTCAAAACACTCATTAATCGAACCGGGCAATAAGATAACATTTTGAGTATCGCCATGTCCCATAAAATTTGCAAATATCAAATCACCCTGGGCAGTACGGGTTGGCAGTCCAGTGCTTGGACCTACTCGTTGTACATCCCAAACAACGATTGGTACTTCTGCATAATAGGCTAAACCGATATATTCCGTCATCAAACTTAACCCTGGACCTGATGTAGAAGTCATCGCCCGCAAGCCTCCCCAACCAGCACCAATTGTCATACCAATTGCTGCGAGTTCATCTTCTGCCTGAACGACTGCAAACGTGTTTTTGCCTGTTTCGGGGTCTTTACGTAATTTGGGAAGATATTCCTGGATCATTTCAGGCATTGTAGTTGCCGGCGTTATGGGATACCAGCCCACAAAATGAACGCCACCATAAATAGCCCCCAATGCACCAGCAGTATTTCCATCTGCCATGATGTAACCAGATGTAAGATTTAATGGTTCAATGCGGTAGGGATCTTTCTTGACTAAATTTTCTGCTGCCCATTTCGCTGCATCTTTCACAACCATAAAATTCATCTCAATGGGTGTAGCTTTTCCTTTGAAGTGAAAATCAAGGGCTGAAAAGATTTTATCAATATCGATGTGTAAAATCTGAGCTAAAACCCCTACATACACCATATTCGCAACATAATCTCGGCGTTCTGAAGGAATTCCTGCCTCTTTGATTATTTGTTTTACGGGCATTGGATAACTGACGATATCGTCCCGAGAAATAGGAATTTTCAAATCATCCGGATAGAACAACACGCCGCCAGGGACAACCCCTTCAATATCTTTCTGAAAAGTTGCTGGGTTCATTGCTACCATGATCTCTTGTTCTTCGCGGCGAGCCAAAAAACCATCCTTGCTTACCCGGATTGTAAACGATGTAGGTAAACCCTGAATATTGGAAGGGAAGAGATTTTTCCCAGAAACTGGAACACCCATCTTGAAAATTGCTCTTAAGATGGTCAAATTTGCAGTCTGACTACCAGAGCCGTTTACAGTAGAAACTGTAATAGAAAAATTATTGACAACACCTGATCGATCTTTGGTAACTTCACTTTTTTCGAGGGTGTTAACGGCTGACATTGCTACTCCTTTTTTATTTTGCTGGATCTGAAGATAGAGGTTTTAAATGCAGTAGATGATGGATCATATTTGAATGTTCTACTAAAACTCTATACCCCTCATAAAAATCCCCCGAAGATATTAGCTCAACCATGCGTTGATGATAATTCCATACTTTTTCCAAATAATCAAAACCGGCATAATCTTGCAGCCCAACCGATTCATAGGCTTCCCAATACGCCTCTAAAATACCTTGAACAAATGGATTGTCCAATCGTTTGTATATCGAAAGATGCAATGAACGGTGTTCTTGATGGGGAATTTGGATTTGGGGATTTCTTAATTTTTTCCAGGCGCTTTCCACCAAACCACGCAGCTCATCGATATCTTCTTTTGTCATCGATGCAGCAGCTTCATACCAATATGCCGCTTCAACATGATTTCGTAAATCGGAAAAATATTGGAATTTTTTACGGTCGATTTCTATCGCATAAAATAAACTTTGACGCACTGCTGGTAAAAATGAATACGGAAGACGTTTGATACCTGTCCGCGGTCGAACATCAACAAAACCAAACGCCTTAGCAACTTCTAATTGTTCCCTTAATAATGCTATGCTTACTTCAAGCTGCTGGCTTAATTCTTTTAGAGAAGGAATATGATTTGAATTGACCTCCGATTTTGATGTTGATATCAGATAATTTAATAATTCATAAGACGATTGATTGTGAACCAAGTGCTTTTACCCTATCCAGATATTATCCTATCTATTTGATTATTATGATTAATCTGATCATTCAGATGAATGATAATATTCTATCAATATTTTTCAACTAAGTCAAGCATTTTTTCCCTTTTTTTCGTCAGTTGAGCAATGCAGGTAATACTTCTAATGCCCGTGCCAGGCGTGTTCCCCACCACATTAGCAAACTTCCATACACAAGTATTATCTTGTTCTGTTTGGCAGCAGTACAATGATTAAATATTTCATAAAACATCTCTTGATGATCTTTTCCAAAAGAATATGGTTCATCAGGCAGCAATATTAAATCCGGATTGCTGATAATTATTTCTTCCGATAATACCCTCGGGTATCGAGTATCAGAATGTTGTTCATTTTCTTCTATGTAATCATTAATGCCGGCTTCAGCAGGGTCATATCTGTTGCGATCTGAAAAAATATTTTCTCCCCCAAGAATATCAAGCAAATCATTCATGTATGTATAGCGGTTAAAGGTCATCCACCAGGGTATGCCATTATTGGTTTCACTTTGCCATATCGGACAAAAATAACGCGTTTTTTGTTGGTGATTACTTCCAGCAGCAATTGCCCAATCCAGGCTGTGTTCCAAAATTTCCAATCGCAGAGCTGCCATTTTACTTTGAAAAACACCTGCCATCACCCAGAGACAATCTACCGCCTGCCGGACCGTAGTGGGAAAAGTCAACCATACTTTTATCCCAGCTTCTTGAAGGGCATGCACACTTTCAGGCGTATTTTCTTCTTTGTTTGCCAAAATTAAATCTGGTTGTAAAGAAAGAATATCTTGAATTCTAGGTGTCTTAGGCCCGCCAATTCTCATACATTCACTTAGTTGATTTGCAGGATGGATACAGTAATCCGTAATACCAACTACAAATTCGCCAAAACCTAAGTCAAACATACTCTCAGTCAAAGAGGGAACAAGTGACACAACCCTCTTTGGGGGATTAGTAAATAACGACATAAGATCATGGTAATCGTCGATACTTGAGTTCAAATTTTTTATCCAAGAATTATTCTGCGATATTTTTCGATATATCTGGGTGAATCCTGCGTGCTCCCTTCGGCAATTCTAGAATTCATTTTTTTAATGAATTCATCAGGATCACCAATCTGACTTTTGTGTTCACACAACGCCTTGATTTTTATCTGCCAATAATCCGTAACGTCAATGAATGTATTTGGCTGTAGACTGCCGCTTATCCACACTTCTCTAACAGAGTGCGGTTCGAGTTTTTCATCCCTCCATAGCTCGATAAAGAACAAGTGGTCGCGGGCTGCAGGGAAGACAGCATCGATTACTGCTTGCCCGGCAGCGCGGTGATCGGGATGATTTACTCGGTCATCACCGATGAATAACGTAGTTGGATCACACGTTACCAGGATATCTGGTTTTTCTTGGCGAATGACCCGGGTAACGTCCCGCCTGAGATTCAAATCAGGAACTAAATAACCGTCTTGATATCCCAAAAACCGAATATTTTTTACTCCCAATACATTTGCTGCTGCTAATTGTTCTTTCTGCCGAATCTGACATAATTCTTCAGAAGTCATTTTAAGATTTTTTGTGCCTTTATCTCCACACGTGAGCAAACAATATGAGATGTGATGTCCGGATGCGATCCACTTAGCTATAGTCGCCCCGCAAAAAAATTCTGGATCATCTGGATGCGCCAGCACAACCAAGATTTTTTGTGTGGTTTCCCAGTCATCCGGGTTTGTTTTTATTGATATTTTTGAGGATATGGTACCTGTCACACCGTGATCGATTAAATCTCCTCTCCGTTTTCAGATACTTCTTCTTCGATCTCTTCAGGCTCCTCAACTTTTTTTCGAAGTGCCTGAAATTCTTCAAGGGGCTGTAATTCTTGATAGGGATATTCCCGATGGATTTCCTCCCCCATTTCAACAATAACTGTTTCTTTTAATGGGTAAACATCAATTACTTTCCCTTCTCCATTAGGCGTTAAAACTCGTTTACCACGCTTGGGTAAATGTTTGCGCGCCTCTACATATTGCTCGAATTCATAAACCAAACAGCACCGTAATCTGCCGCATATCCCAGTTATTTCTGAAGGCGTGAGGGATATGCCTTGTTCCTTAGCCATCTTAATGGAAATTGGGCTAAATTCAGTTAAAAACAGCGCACAACATCTGTTTTCCAATCCACAAGCCCCCATGCCACCCAACATCTTGGCAGCGTCACGTGGACCAATTTGACGCAGCTCTACATGCGTCTTTGGGTACATTCGCTGCAAAGCAGTTTTTAATTTCTTGAGGTCGACCTTCCCTTCGGTTTCACTGCTGAATAGCAGCGATAACCTTTCTCCATCGAAACTAAATTCTGCGCCGTATATTTTTATTCCCTCAATTTTAAGTTCAGCAGTTTTTGCCCGGCAATTGATTACAGCCTCGCATTCTTTTTTCTGCCATATCTGCCTCAATACAAGATCACGCGGTGTCGCTTTCCTTAGTATCAATTTCCATGAACCCTCTGGAGGTAATGTAGGCTGATCCACAATTTCAACCACTTCTCCCAATTGTCGCCCGCGACTGGTATCGACCACAACATAATCGCCAATTTGAAGATCCTCACATTGACTTGCATCAAAATGATATACTTTTCCAACTTTTTGGAAGCGGATCCCGACAATATTCGGATTCATTTGTTTCTTGAAATCTCCATTGACTATTTATCTGACGATAAGCATTAACTTACAATTTTCAAGCAGAAAGGATCATTTCATAAGATTGGTCAGATTGGGTTGATTTTGTTTTATGGCAGCCACACTTGCTTTTGCAGCGACGTCTTTCGCAATTTTTTGAAATGCCTGAGCAGCAACCGATTGGGGATATTTTACTACCACTGGTTCCCCAGAATCCCCTCCCGTTCGAACAATTGGATCGATTGGGATTGCCCCAAGAAATGGAACGCCTCCTTCTTTTGCAAGACGTTCCCCTCCTCCAGCCCCAAAGATATCCAAACGCGTTCCATCCGGAAGCTCAAGATAACTCATATTCTCAACGACACCGAAGATATCCACATCCAGCGTACGGAACATCTCAAGGCTTCTTCGTGCATCATCCAAAGAGACTTGTTGAGGAAGGGTAACAATAATCCCGCCGCTTAGCGGTAACGACTGCGCCAAACTTAATGGTGCATCACCTGTTCCAGGGGGTAAATCCACAATCAGATAATCTAACTGCCCCCAGGAAACATCTGTAAGAAATTGACGGATCGCCGAATGTAGCATTGGTCCCCGCCAAATTAACGGTTGATTAGGTTTAACCAAAAAACCTATCGACATCAATTTCACGCCATGAGCTTCGGCTGGTAAAAGTTTATTTCCGGAAGAAACAGGTAAAGTGCTGGCGCCCATCATGGTGGGGATATTTGGCCCATAAATATCCGCATCCAATAAACCAACACACGCACCGCTTTGAGCCAAAACTACAGCAATATTTACCGCAACCGTACTTTTCCCCACACCTCCTTTTCCGGAACCTACGGCAATAGCATTGCGTATGGGCAACTCAAGCAACCCTCGATTTTTTCCATCACTTGGGACATTCGCATCCAGTTTAACTTCCACTTTCTTTACCCCTGGCAGCGCTTTAACAGCATCGCGTGCTTCTTTTTCAATTTGTTGTCGTAAGGGACAGGCAGGAGTTGTCAACACTACCGTAAAACTGACATCTCCATTCGAGATTTTAATATCCCGAACCATATTCAGCGTTACCAGGTCTTTATGCAATTCAGGGTCCTGTACATTTCTTAATGCAGCTAAAACTTCTTCTTGTGTTATTTTATGATCAGACATGAGGTTGTTCAATGCTCCAATAATTATTCGTTTGCCTCTTTAAATAAGCTTCAATTTCTTTCGTTGTATTTTTATATAGATTAATTAATTCGTGATCGTTTCCACGATATCGAGAAATCGTTTGACGTGTACAACGTAAACACCCGTGTAATGATCTGTATGAATCAATATGGCATGTTATACAATTATTTAATCGCACAATGAATAATTCAAATCCAATCCGTTCGATTGATATCGGATCCTTTTGCGACATTAATTCAATTAATTCACGCCATTCTTCTCCTCGAAGACCGTTTAATTCAGGGATTAGACGGGGCGGGAAAAGAAATTCAGTAGTATTTAGAGTCATATCACCCGTTATGAATTGCCCGATGCTTTTCGAGCCGCCTTTAAAGTTTCTTTCTCTGCTTTTGCCATCTCCTCTTTTTGATAATTCGAAGGTCGAATCATAGCATAATAAGAAAGTGGTTTGCTTAATTTTGCTTTGTCGTAAATATTTACAGTTAAGCGGTCATATACTGCGATTTCATAATCGTGATCCATTTTGATTGCATCGAATGGACAAAATTCAGCGCAAAAACCGCAATTCATACAAACATCGATATCGATATAAAATTCTGCTGGTTCAGGCACTGGTCGTCCTGTTTTTGGATCTAAAGTCCGTACAATCCATATGCATTGAGGTGGACATACTTTTGAGCAGATCCCGCATGAAGTACACCGATGAATTTTATTTCCTTCTGCGTCTTCTTCATAAACTAAGAATGGGATAAAGCGGAACTCCTCTGGAACTGGTAATTTCTCTTCAGGGTATTGCACTGTAAACAACCCTGCAGTATCTTTACTCATCCGGTGAGCAATACCCTCTGGAGTTCGATAACGTCTTCCAAACCACCTAATATCATCCAAATAAGTATCAATAAAGCGTTTACATGAAACCATCAAACCTTTAATTATGCCATGTCCATCCATAATTTTCTCCATCCTTAGTTATCAGCGATCCGTTTCGCCTAAAACGATGTCAATTGAACCTAAAATTGCGAATACATCTGCAACTTTATTGCCAACACACAATTTTTCTAAGGCTGTCAGGTTGATAAATGATGGGGCGCGAACATGATACCGCCAGGGATTAGGTTTTCCATTGGAAACCACATAATACCCCAATTCACCTTTTGGACCTTCAACTCTGCCATAAGCTTCACCGGCAGGTACTTTTGCCTGATATTGAGGTTTACCAGATTGAACCGGCCCTTCAGGCATGTCGCGAACTGCTTGTTGGATGATACGTATGCTTTGTCGAATTTCATCGAACCGCAATAGGAATCGATCATACACATCACCATGATACCGAACTGCAACATCGAAATCGAATCGTTCATAGATGCTGTAAGGATCTGCACGGCGGACATCATATGGAACGCCGGAAGCTCTTAGTACCGGTCCACAGGTGGAATATGCAATAGCTTCTTCGGGAGTTAATACGCCAACCCCAACCCCTCGGGCACGGATTATTTCACTTTCAGTGAGAAAACGATCCATCTCATCGATTTTTCGCGGTAAACGATCGAAAGCAAGATCTTTGATTTTTTGCAGTTGCCCCTCCGGTAAATCCCTTGCTACACCTCCAAAGCGGAAATAATTACACATCATCCGTGAGCCAGTAACCGCCTCAAATACATCCAAAATTAATTCTCGTTCCTCTAATGCATAAAGCATCGGCGTGAAATATGCGCCTAAATCGTTAAGCAGCGAACCTATTAAAAACAAATGGTTACTGATACGAGTAAATTCAGCCATGATAACGCGTAAATATTCAGCCCTTTCAGCAGGTTGAATTCCCATTAATTTTTCAACAGCGATAGCATATCCAAAGTTATTACTCAATGGAGAAAGATAATCCAGCCGGTCTGTATAGGGCATATTCATCAGGTAGGTATTTCTTTCGGCGATTTTTTCGTGATTGCGATGCAAATAACCCATGGCTGGTTTCAAACCGATGATCGTTTCACCTTCAACTGCTGCTGCCATTCGAAACACACCATGCGTTGAAGTATGCTGCGGTCCAAAGTTGATGATGATATGATCGGATTTCATTCCCGATTCTTCGTCATGTCTTTTTAGCTTATCCAAACTGGCAAATAACGATGTATCACCTTCAGGTGTGAATGTCTCAGGATCAAACCCTGCAGGGTATTTAACATTCTTCTTGAAAATATTTTTTTCTTCCACCCGAATTGCACGGCCTTCTGGCCAACGAGATTTGAATGGTTTTGCTTCTTCTTCGTAATATGGTTCTTGCCAATCTTTTCGCAGCGGATGACCATCGAAACCATCCCATAAAAGTATCCTGCGTAAATCGGGATGTCCATCAAATATTATCCCTAATAAATCATATGTTTCACGTTCCTGAAGTTCTGCGCCCGGGAATATGCTTACCAATGACGGAACAACCGGATTTTCCCTGGGCAATGAGACTTTCAACTCTAAAGCAGAACCGCCTGTTGAACGAAAAAAGTGATATACAGTTTCCATCTTTCCTTCTGGCAGGTAATCAACGCCCGTAACAGAAGAAAGATAGTCATATCCCATTTGATCGCGTAAAAATTGCGCGATTTCCGGAAGATTTTCTGCGCTTACAAGATAACCCTCATATCCTGGTCGCTCATCTTTTAATACTGCACCAGGAAAACGCTCCACAAGTGTTTCAGTAATCGTAGTAAGTTGTTGAGTCATGACACACTCCCAGTTATCCCGGTTTTTGTTCGCCAGAAAGTTGGCTTTCCTGCTTGGCGAGCTTTTCCTGGGTGTATTGTTTAATCAAGGCGATTTCACGAGTATCTATCACATCGGGTCCCAGCAAAGGAACTGGAATTTCATCGCTAACACCCTTCTGATACCATCGCACCTTTCGAATGGTTTGTTTATCGATTAATTTTTGGAGGGCGATCAATCCATTCAACATAGATTGCGGTGTCGGTGGGCAACCTGCGATGTAAACGTCTACCGGAATATAATTATCGATTCCAGAAACGACACTATACCCCTCCTTAAAAGGACCACCTCCACAAGCACAAGCCCCCATCGCCACTACGTATTTTGGTTCGGGCATTTGGTTATATAAACGCACAATTTGTGGCAGCAT
>JAAZNS010000517.1 GCA_012798185.1 Chloroflexota bacterium
AGGGCATCCAAATAAATACTGACACCGCCAGATGGTTTTCCCAAATATTGTATCGCCGAATGTACCAACAATCCATCGCTGGCGTGTATTCCAAGATTGTTAAAACATTCAACCAATTGACTGCGTGTTACAGTGAGCATTTACGCTGGTTTTTCTTCGATATATTCATCCCACAAGAGACGCCCCACGCGAAACTCCAGTTTAAACCCCATGCGGTCGTAAAGTTTCCAGCTGGCATCATTATCCCGCAATACCTGAATTTCCACAGAATGCACGCCCTGCTGGCGTAGCCAATCCAACGCCAAACGGGAAAGCTTATCGCCAATTCCCAGCCGGCGCGCTTCTTCAGCAATCCACATATCCGAAAGCTCGCCTACCAATACGCCGCCCATATATGCCGGTACGCGCTTCACCCGGCATAGCATAAAACCAACCACCTTTTGATCTATCTCGGCAATATAGACATTGCTGAAGCGTCCCAAGGTACGTCGAAATGTATCCAGCCAGACCTGACCAACATTCTCCGGACGTGGCAGCCTGTAACCCACCTCATAAAAAAATGAATTCAATTGCGTGTACATATCCATGATGATGGGAAAATCGGCTTCATTAACTAAACGATAATTTACCTTTGGTCTATTAATTTCACCCATAGACATATTCCCTCACAACATCAGGCCATTGTTTAAAATCTGTGCCATATTGGCACAAGAAAGCATATGCCATTCTCTCCAGTCCGAAAGCGGTACAACCGGTATGCACCGGACTGCCATCCGGTAAAGTAATGTTGAGATGCCGCCCAAAGAAATCTTGATGGTAATTGTAAGAACCAACTGCCAAAGTGCTTTCTTTGAACGGTAATCGGGCACGAATCTCATATTTCAACTGGAAAGCGCTTTGGAAGGCTGCCTGCTTTCGGAACTCGCCGATAAAGAAAGGGTCGTTGGCAGTCTCGACTCGATACGCCAGACCAATATCCTTGAAGGCTCGCGCCATGCGCTGGCGGGATATTTCACGGTTTTCCAGGACAAAATCTTTATCGCCAATGAAGATAATTTCCCGCATGGTGAAATTCCACAACCGTTCCAGCGAGGTTAAATTGATTGCCTCATAGCGAAAACAATTCCCCACCGCAGTGGCAACCATTTTACCGCCTGGCAGCGGTTTATCCGCCAAAGAAAAGTACAGGTGGTAACAAACCGCTGGTGAGAGCAGCGTTTGAATTTTCGCAAAAGATTCCGGCGGCTGGTTAAGATGCCCTGATTCATCACAGGCTGCATGCTGTGCAAAATGATCGATGGCATCCAAATCTTCCCGCAAATGGGTGGCAAATGTGAGCGAGTGCGGGAATGCTCTAAAATAATTAACCCGCTCGAGATAGCGTGCCGGTATCAAGGTTGGAAAACGATATGGTTTCGCTTCGAAAGAAGCTGCTAACGTTATAAAGTTCTCTTCGAAGAATTCAATCAGGCGGGTGAGCATAGGACCTAAAGTGAAAACGCCGGCAGTTTCACCATGAAGCTCGCATTGCTGAATTAATTCTTCAGTTGGGTCATTGCAATAGGGCGTTAGAACTGCCATATTGTCTTCCAATACCTGAATTTTTGGCTGGATTGCTCCCTGGGTCATAGTGGAAACCACTTGCTGAACCTTTTCTTCCAGGTGTTTGAGTGATGTTTCTTCCATGGGATGGCGTAACTCGAGTTTAATCTCTCTCCCACTT
Organism: Chloroflexota bacterium; assembly: GCA_012798185.1. GTDB lineage: Bacteria > Chloroflexota > Anaerolineae > Anaerolineales > UBA4823 > JAAZNS01. The sequence continues at coordinate 1,724 of JAAZNS010000517.1, forward strand.
TCATCGATTTGCGCTTTTATAATGGCTTCATCAACATACGCCAGTTTGGACTTTACCTCACCAATCAGGTGATCGGGGATTCCTACTTGTGGAATAATGGTTATTGTCTGCATGATGTTTTTACTTCTTTTCAATATAATCGCAGATGGCAGGCACGCTGATCAAAGCAGAAATCGTATCGGCATTGATCTCGATACCAAACTTTTGCTCCAATACCATCATTACTTCCATATGACCCATTGAATCCCATTGCGGCAGATCGCCCAAAGCTAATTCGGGGGAGATCTCGTCAATGGGTGTCTGCAAAGCTTCCGCCAAAGCGGCTTGCACTTGTTCAATTAGCGGTATGTTGATGTCCATATTCCTGCTCCAATTATCGATATTTTAGTAAAAAAGAAGGGTGAGAATTTATCTGTTCTCAATCTTCGATTCTCATCATCCCTCACTAGTCACTACTCGCTTTTATTAATCTCGTTTTACTTTACACACCCCTACAATCTGATATTGCGGATCCCACTTTCCCCAGGGCATACCCGTATCGCCGGAAGCAAAATAAAACTTTGCCAGATTGTAGCGCAGTTCGCGGCAATTTTTTAATTGGATAAACAATTCATCGTATTGGCTGTAATTGGAAGGTGTATCGGGGGCAAGCTGAAATATTCGCTTTAGGGTTTCTTCAGTGTAATTCCAGCCTTTGGAAGGCTCGTGGAACCAATCCTGGTCAGGCGCTGCACCCAGCGTTGCCAGCAATTTACCGCCCGGTTTAAGCGTTCTCATTAACTCGATCACCACCGATTGCAATTTATCGGGCGGGTTGTGCTCCAGGGCAGATACCGCAACAACGGCATCCAGTGAATTCGAGGGGATTTCGTCCAATCGCAAAGCTTCCCGATCGTAGGTAACTACCTGCCCGGGTGCTTCGGGGAATGTAATCACGCCAAGCAATTCCCGCCAAAGATATTTGATTTTGCCAAATAAACCAGGTAAACGCTGCAGGTTATGGATAACCGTATCAAGCGGCGAATTGAGAAGTTGATCCTTAGATTTTGCTTTTATACAGTAACGTTTTCGAAACCTTATCGGGATATCAGAACGGCTGGCGCGGTCCACACTGATCACTTGGGCACCATGCTCCGCCAAGTACCACTGCATCATTCCAACACCTGCGCCGACATCCATAATACTCAGGTTCTCAACCTTATCAAGCTGGCTGATAATCCAGGTTAAATCCAGCAGGTAATGCCAGCCAAAATCCAAGCCTAGCTTTTTTGCGAGAAACCGCAGTTCGCTTACTAAAGCACGATTTTTATCTAATAAACACACAGGGAGAATTTCTATAATATCGCCAGGCTGCATCAGTTTTCTTCCAACATAAACGGTTTATTTTGCATAATTCCGTGATAAATCGTTTTAATAACCGGGTTGTTTTGCGGAAGCAATTGCTGCCAATTAAAATGTTTCAAACGGACGAATCCAGGCCGGGCGCCATTTTGCAAGAACTCTGTGAATGACATTGATATCCGGTAAAGCTGATAATACAAAAAACGGCGGGCGTTACATCGGAAATAACCAGGGATATCGATTTTCTCGATATTAAGAAATCGATCAGCCATTTGAAGGTATTCTTGAGCGCTCCCAGGCAGGAACACGATAGGGTATTGTGTATAACGTGCTTTTCCGGCGCATAAAACCGCTGCCCCCATTAAAGCAGCTTCCAGCCCAATCGAAGAATTATAGACCATAATGAATTTCGACAGCTGGATCAGTTCGTAAGAACTGATATATTCCTGTGAATCGATGAAAACTACATTGGGTAAATCGTTAACCCGGTTATCGAACACCCAATCATGAACGCTTTCCCGGCTTTGTTTAGCTGTGCCAGGTCGCATTTCATCTGGATGAGCGCGGATCACAAACAGCGTTTCAGGATGTGCTTTGATGATCTGCAGCACCATTTCCAGCCAAGCAAACATATGCTCAAAAAGCGTATTGGCGTGTACCTGGCTGGTATCGTAAATGACATTGGTAAAAACCGGAACAATTTGTTTGAATGCAGATGCCTTCTGTTTAAACGCTTCATCCAAACCTTTCATCTCCGGCCAAAAACGGATGCCTGCCATGGTGAATTTCCCTTGAAAGCGCTTTTCCAAATATTCATCCAGCTGAGATTCCTGCTTGGAAGTCAGTTCGAATGAATCGGGTATTTTGACGGGATAAGCGGTTGCTTCTCCATCGGTAAAGAAGGATGAAAAACGTTGAAAACCCACCTCATGTGTGATCACCCGCAAGCCTCTCTGGCTAGCTGCCCAGCGGGCAGATGCTTCAGGGAACATGATGCCGTTGAAAATCAACGCGGCATAAGGATGTGTTTCCTCGATCAAATGGTTGAATTGCAAAGCGATCGAATAAGCGGAGAGCATAAATTGGCGAAATAAATAGCGGGTCGGCTCGTCATCCGGTAAGGTATGACGGCGTAATGTCCAGCGTAGCGCGGGGATGGTCAACTTACCCAGCGGCATTGGGATATCAAAAGGACCAGCCGGATCGCGGTATTCAAACGCGCTAAGTCCGGCAATATCCAGCCCCTGCAGGGAAGCTTCCAAGGATTCATCTGGTTTATACTTAAACCAATAGCACTGCGCCTGACCATAAAGCCGCTGAGATTGCGAAATGCATTTTCCGCAAGGGGGCGGCGTGTAATAATTTTGCCGGTTGATCCCCAGCACACAATGACTCATCCCAGATCGGCAGACGAAATGGATCACTGGAACACCCGCAAGCTGTAATCCCCATGAGGTTAACAAGGTAAAGGCACTATTCTGGCTCAAGCCGGTGATGCGGGATGAGACATTCATCGCCAGCAAAGGCTGGCGTCCAGATGCGTCTGGCGCGTGAGCGGCTACCTGGCGCGCAATATGGTTTATCCTTATCTGATTTCGATATTCCCCCCATTGCTGGCGGAGTCTGTTCGATAGAGGCAGTTTCATCAGCCTTCCTTTGCTTTAAAATAGGCATCCGATAACCGCTGAATTGCGATCAAGAAACCCTCACCCTGGCGCTGATGGCCGCGCCAGATTTCTGGGATCATGGTGTCGTGATAATCACCAATTATCTTGAAGAAATGCACCCAATCGATCGTGCCTTCCCCAATTTGTAACCCCTCGCCATCCAAACCGGCAGCGTCTGAAAGATGCAGATGACCAATGTAAGGCAATATCACCTTCACCTGGTCATAAAAATCCACATGAGCCCAGTTGCAGTAAAGCTTTGAATGGGATGTGTCAAAACACATCTTTAATCCCAACGGTTCGAGAAAATCACGGATTTCATAGGAATCCATAAAAGCATTGGTAAGCCATTGTCCGCCAAAATACCAAGGTCGTGGCGGGAGATTTTCCAGCAATAAATCTACACCCACGAAATCAATCTGCTCTACCGAACGGCGCAGGTTATCGTATAAAGTTTTGTGATCTTTGATTGGATGATCGAGACTCATCGCCCCGGGGTGAACCACCACCTTTGGTTTTCCTACAAAATGAGGTGCCATTTTGCGGGTCAAATCGATTGCTTTTTGGATCAAAGCGATCGAATCTATGCGCTGCACTTCGTCGGTAGAACACAAATCTACCAACGTGCGATCCCAAAATTCAGGGGCATGGACAACCATTCGGAATTTAAAATCATTACCAGGGTAATGTTCATCCAGGTCTTGATCGGTGAAGTGGAATTCCAGCATTTTGGGGTTATATACTAACAATTCATCGAAATCTCGAAAACGTACAGTAAAGCCGTATTCCATCGGCAGGGTATGCGCCATATCCAGCTCGATTTTAACGCCCAGGTCTTTTTCGAGGAAAGGTTCGTCCTCTTCAATCACCCGTTCAGCAGTCCTGCCCACCAGTTTGAGATAATTTTGAGGTGAGATGCCCAAAGCAGGTCCTTTAACGGTAATCTTCTCGGCGGTGATGATCTCGCCGGGCAAGATTTTTTGGGCAGCAACCAGGCTCTTGCCCAACACTTCGCGGTTCAGAATTTCCCCTCGAGATATAAATTTTTCCTCGCCGGTACCCAAGGCGGCAGATACTTGTTCGATATCCCGCACCATTTTCTTGAATCCTTGTGGTTCCAGGCTGGCAGCGTGATCAGGTCCTTCCATGGTACGATCAAGCGTCAGGTGGCGCTCGATAATGCTTGCGCCAAGAACAGAGGCAACCGTGGATACCGCAATACCCCGCTCATGCCCTGAATAGCCCACCGGCACGCCAAATTTCCGTAATCGTTCCATAAAGCGCAGGTTGATGTCTTCAAACGCCGCCGGGTAGGTGCTGTTGCAATGCAGTAAAGCAAACTGGGCATTTCGCTCTTTGAGGAAATTCACTGTAATTTCCACCTCTTCCAAACGAGACATGCCGGTAGAAAGGATCAACGGTTTCCCTTTTTTTACAAGGTGATCCAATAACGGTAGGTTGGTCAGATCAGCAGAAGCAACTTTATATGCCGGAATATCAAGGGTCTCGAGAAAATCAGCGGCTTGTGGATCAAAAGCAGAACATAAAAAGGTGATATTCTTCTTATGACAATGTTCAACAATTTCATGGAAATCATGCTCGGATAATTCGACCTGCTGTAAGATGGGCAGCAAATACCGCAGAGTTTTCTCTCCGGCATTGGCATTTTCCAGGTATTTTTTAGCATACAGTTTATCCAGGGTGCGTTTTTGGAATTTAACCGCATCGGCGCCGCAATCCACGGCAATATCTATCAATTTCATTGCCAGGGCTAAAATCCCGTTATGATTAACGCCGATCTCGGCTATTACATAAGTCGGATATCCATCACCAATAAAACGATCACCTATTTTAATTACAGACATTCAAACCTCCAAGGGGAATGGAGCTGTCAGCTATCAGCCACCAGCTTTCAGCTAATTGTAAGCAGCGAGAAGTGAATCGAGATCCAAGAACCAGCTATAGGATACCGGGGACGCCGAACTTGAACCTAATCCCTTGTCACATTCTCACTTTAATTTGAATCCCAAATCGTCGAAAGTCAACTCCCCGTTTTCCAAAAGCCGTTCAGCTCGGCGCCAATCATCCGCCGAATCGATATCAATCCAATCGCTGGAGGGAATCACCAGCGGTAAGATAAAGTCACCGGTCATCGAATTTTTATTTAAGATAGTATCCGACCAGGCAGCATCGACATAACCTGTTTGCCAGTAAACCTCCGGGAGAGCCTGGCGAGGCATATTATATGCCTCAGGAAACTGCG
>JAAZNS010000055.1 GCA_012798185.1 Chloroflexota bacterium
GGCATGGTAGAAGTAGCTAACCGTGTGGCAGCCAATGATTTAACCGTTACTGTTAATCCAATATCGGATAAGGATGAACTTGGCGTGGCTTTTGCCAACATGTTGAAAAACTTACGTGAAGTAATCACCCAGGTTGCCGATAGTGCCAATACAGTCGGCGCTGCTTCAACTCAGCTGGCTGAAGCAGCCAACCAGGCTGGCTTAGCCACCAATCAAATCGCCACCACCGTGCAGCAGGTAGCAAAAGGAACCACCCAGCAATCCGAATCGGTCACCCGCACCGCTGCTTCGGTAGAAGAGATGGCACGCGCCATTGATGGCGTTGCCAAAGGCGCCCAGGAACAATCGGAAGCAATTTCCAAAGCTTCTAATATTACTTCCGGAATTTCAAGCAATATCCAGCAGGTTGCCGGCAACGTGGCAGCGGTAACCAAAGATTCTGCCACGACTTCCGATGCTGCCAAACGCGGTTCTAAGATGGTCGAGGATACCATCGAAGGCATGCAGTCTATCAAATCCAAAGTCGATTTCTCTGCCAAGAAAGTCGAAGAGATGGGTCAGCGGTCAGAGCAGATCGGCGTGATTGTCGAAACTATCGAAGATATCGCTTCGCAAACGAATTTACTGGCGCTCAACGCCGCTATCGAAGCTGCCCGCGCCGGCGAGCATGGCAAAGGCTTTGCCGTCGTGGCAGATGAAGTCCGCAAATTAGCAGAACGCTCCTCCTCAGCCACCAAAGAGATCGGCGCCCTCATCAAGGGTATTCAGGCTGCCGTTTCCGATGCCGTCACTGCTATGCAGGAAAGCGCTCAGGAAGTGGAAGCCGGCGTCTCCCGCGCCGACCAATCCGGCCAGGCACTCAACGATATCCTTGCTGCTGCCGAAGCAGTGCTCTCTCAGGCTGAAGAAGCCGCCAAAGCTGCTTCCAAGATGTCGGCTGCTTCTGATGAGCTGGTCGCTGCCATGGATTCCGTTTCAGCAGTGGTCGAGGAAAATACTGCAGCCACCGAACAAATGGCTGCCGGTTCGAATGAAGTAACCCAAGCCATCGAGAATATTGCTTCGGTGTCTGAAGAAAACTCTGCTGCTATCGAAGAAGTCTCTGCTTCTGCCGAGGAAATGTCTGCCCAGGTGGAAGAAGTCACGGCATCTGCCCAATCTCTGGCTGAGATGGCGCACACCCTCCAGCAGATAGTCGCCCGCTTCAAACTCGAGGAAACTGGGCAATCTCAAAAACCAGCCTCGACCTCTCAACTCGAGAAGGTTTATTATGGGCCGGACCGCCGGGCTCCCATCACTGCCACCGAAGGCGCCAATGGTCACAAAGTAAAAGTGGCTGCCTAATCTTTTTCTAATTCGGGGCAGTCCTAAAAGTTGGCTGTCACCCTGAGCGAAGCAAAGTGTCTATTCATTCCATAAAATGGATGTTCCTCAGCGCTCAACATGACTAAATCGACTTTTAGGACAGCCCCAAAAGGAGTATATCAACCATGGAGCATCAACTTGTCGTTTTCGAACTCGCTAATGAGCATTATGGCGTCGATATCGCCATGGTCGAAGGCATCATCAAGATGCAGCAAATCACCGCTGTACCTCATGCCCCCTCATACGTCGAAGGCGTCACCAATCTGCGCGGCGCAGTTTTACCCGTGATCGATCTGCGCAAACGGTTTAATTTGCCCCCCGAAGATACCACCAAAAACAGCCGCATCATCCACATCGCCATCGATAATGTCAAAGTCGGCATGATCGTCGATGCCGTTTCGGAAGTCCTGCGCGTTCCCGAAGAAGCCATCGAGCCAACTCCGCCCATTGTCACAACTGTAGATTCAGCTTTCATCACCGGCATCGCCAAAATCGATAACCGGCTGGTGATTCTACTCGACCTGGGCAAAGTGCTATCGATCAATGAGCAGGAAAAGTTAATGGCGCTGTCGGCTGTGCCGGCATAAAACTCTAAGATCTTATTACACAAATCGGTTCATCAGGCGGCTGTCTAAAAAGGGCAATTTTTTTATGGGAAGCAAAAAATCTCATAAGGCAGCGTATAGAAGATGCTCTGCTTCTCTCAGTTTGATAATGCACTTTTTGGACAGCCCTTCTTTATAATATTCAAGTCCCCCAATCCCGTAGATACAGAAAATCATACCCAATGGTGCGGTTGGATAATTTTGCAATGGGCGGCATAACCCGTTTAAAATGACTTCGTTGGATGCGTTTAACCACATTATCTACGAAGGCTTTCGAAAAGCCGGCTTCTATGCAATCCTGCGGGCTATACCGCTGATCTACCAGCAAATATAACAACCTGTCGACGTCATGATAAGTAAAACCTAGTTCTCCTTCGTCAGTCTGACCGACCCACAGATCAGCTGAAGGTGCTTTTTGAATAATTTCTGCCGGGACACCTATCGCGGCGGAAAGCTGCCTGATTTGCGTCTTATATAAATCACCTAAAGGGTTTATAGCACAGGCTGCATCGCCAAATTGGGTGGAATAACCCAGCAAGATTTCCGTTTTATTACTAGTACCAACCACCAATCCGTGAAATTCCTCAGATTGATCGTATAACACGATCATGCGGGCACGCGCCATGATATTTCCCCGCCTGGTTTGCGATGCATTTGGATACCGTTCAATCAATGGTTCCACCATATCAGTAATCGAAATGACCACCGAAGGCACACCCAGCTTCTCAATGACGATTTGTGCATGGGTAAGCGAATCTGGATTGGAGGTCATATAAGGCATACAGACTGCCAGCACATTTTCTGCGCCCAGCGCTTCGACCGCCAGATAGCAAACCAACGCGGAATCTAATCCTCCTGAAAGACCGATTACCGCCCGTGAAAAACCCGCCCGAGAGATTTCACTCTGAATAAATCCAGTTAAGATAGTACGGGCAAGTTCGGTATTTATTGATAGATCGATGGAAGGTGTGTTCATAAGATATTTACCTGATTTGATGCTCTAAAATCCTGTTTAATTCTTTCTGGATCAGACCAGTTCGCTCATCGCGTAATAAGGGCAACCGGGCACGGGTTCGATGCAGCTGATTCAAATCAATTTCAACCTGGGAAAGAGTCTCCTGATGCTGCGGTGCCCGAACGAGTAATTCACCATTGGGATCAAATGCAGTCGAACCGCCCCAAAAATTCAAACCATCTTCATAGCCGGTGCGGTTTGCATGAAAGACAAAAGAAGTAAACATACTGGCATAAGCCTGGTTAACCAATTCAACCCAGCGGGCGCTCTCCAACTGAGGTGCTTTGTTTAACCCTCTGCCAGGAGAAGCGGAAGTGAAAATGAACACATCCGCGCCATCTAGCCATAATAAATAAGGCGGCGATACATGCCAGAAATCTTCGCAGATAAGAATGCCCATTCTGCCAAAGCGTGTATCGAATGCGGAAATCTTATCTCCCCAGGCAAAAAATCTGCCTTCGTCGAACAAACCATAGGTTGGCAGATACAATTTATGGTGAACGTAAACGATCTCCCCCTGCGAGAGATAGGCAGAAGAAATAAAAAAGCGATGCCGGTCGTCCTCATCGACAAAACCAATGACAAGATCGATCCCCATACTTTCCTCAAGTAATACTTTAAATACAGGATCATCTTTTTGAGATTTCAGCGCAACAGTAGGGGTGATATCCTGCAGTACATAACCGGTTAAGGATAATTCAGGAAAAATCAATAAATCAGCGCCCTGCTGACGAGCATTGTTGATATATTCCCGGTGTTTAACCAGATTGGCTTCGATATTGCCAAGGACTGTATTGATTTGTGCTAACGCCAGTGAGAATTTCATAGAGTAAATACCTCATTGCCCATAATGAGATGATGCAATCTTATCTTTTCTATACCTTTTTTGCCGGATCATGATGCCACAGAATAATATTACACCCAATGTAAAAAAAATAAGTGAAATCCAGGCATCTAACCGCAAACCCATTGATATTATCATCGAATCACGGCGGACGAAAGACATTAAAAATCCTATCAGCGAACTTCCGGATAAGAAAAACGCTGTGGATATGCCAGGGTTTCCTAGCCAATGTTTCCAGGCAGGATAATCGCGAGCAAGGTTGATCAATACCAATAATAATAAAGTAGTTAAAGCCCCTAATAATTGACTCGGAAACCGGCTGGAAACTGTTCCCCATTCATCAACTGCCGGAATGGCATACCAACGATCAGAAAGGAAGCCATAGGCTGTACCCTCGAACCAGCACCCAAGCCATATCCCAATCATCAGGCAACCAGCCAGAGGCAGGAAGCGATCGCTTAATTCAAGTACAGAATCACGAATTATTTGATTGATTATTAGGATAGCAAATATCCAGCCAATGACTCCGCCAGCCAATGAATATCCCCCAAAATGAAGCCCGATGATCTCGATTGGATGCTTTTGAAAATAGTCCCAACGCAAGACTGCAAACCCTATTCGGGCTCCAATTAATGCCCCTGCACATACACCTACCGCGGCGTCCAGATAAAGCTTCGACCGTCTGGCAGGTGCATTTTCATATATCCAGATCAATCCGATAATAATGCTTGCACTTATAATAATCGAAAAAACAGATATTGGAAATCCTCCAGACACGATGAATTCTCCCATAAATAATCATACCACGCCCTGTCTGACTTCTTTATATATTGCTTTCCGGAATCAACCTCGTAAAATAATCATGAGTCATCCCTACAGTGATATAACCATAAAAATATTTATAATTCTGATTATCCTTGTCTGCTATCTAAGAAGATGTATAATGAATACATACGGTATTTTAGTTTACAGATCATTTTCAAGGGACCCTTGTAATGGAGTTTATTCTTTCACCTAATATTGCATATTTGGTTCTGGTTCTTGGTCTCGTCTTTTCGATCATGGCAATATTTACACCAGGAACGGGTTTTTTCGAGGTCGGCGCTTTATTTGCTCTGATCCTGGCAGGGTATGCCATCTACAACCTGCCCTTCAACTGGTGGGCGGCAGGCATATTGGTTTTGGGGATTTTTCCATTCATTATTGCTGTCCGTCGGTCTGGGCGGATGATCTATCTGGTCATATCTATCCTTGCCCTGGTCATTGGCTCGGTATTCCTGTTCCCTGGCGATCGATGGTGGAAACCTGCTGTCAACCCATTGCTGGCAATAATTGTCTCTTTGATCACCGCCGGATATTTTTGGATAGCCGTGCAAAAGACCTTAGAAGCAGAAAGAAAAAGACCAGCTCATGACCTGGAAAAACTCATTGGAAAAACCGGCGAAGCGAAAACCGATATTCACGCCGAGGGAACAGTCCAGGTGGAAAGCGAGTTATGGAGTGCATTTAGTCAAGAGGTAATCCCCAAAGGCAGCCTGGTGCGCATTAAAAATCGTAATGGTTTTATCCTGGAGGTCGAGCCCCTGCCGTCTGCCCCAGAATAAGGCACTAATTAGTCAATGTAATTACTTATGTACAACAAATTATCAATCATCACAAAATGACGATGCCAGTAAACTAAGGTGTACGATAGTATCTTTTTATATTATTTCTTTACTCAAATCTAAGGAGGATATGATGTTATTTTCATCGTTATTACAATTAGGTGCAGGAGAAGTATCGAGTGTATTAGTATGTTTGGTGGGCGTTGTTTTAATTATTGCCCTCTTATTTCTCTCCAGCGCCATACGAATAGTTCCGGAATATATGCGCCTGGTAGTATTTCGGTTGGGGCGCTGCATTGGTTCGAAAGGACCCGGAATTGTTTTACTTATCCCCATTGTGGATAGAGCGGTAAAGGTCGATCTGCGGGAACAGGTTCGCGAAATTCCTCACCAAACCTCGATCACCAAAGATAATGCGCCTATCTCTATCGATTTCCTCTGGTACTTTAAAGTACTTGATCCCACGGAGAGTGTTCTCCAGGTTGGCAATTTCGAAGCCGCTTCACAGGGTATGGCGACTACCACACTACGAGCCGTGATTGGCGGTATCCCGCTGGATGATGTATTATCTGAGCGTGAGCATATTAACTCATTATTGCGCACCCGCCTTGACGAAGTGACCGAACGCTGGGGCGTAAAGGTGACCAATGTGGAAATCCGCGAGATTATCCCACCGCGCGAAGTACAGGAAGCAATGAACCGGCAGATGTCCGCCGAACGTATCCGCCGGGCAGTAGTCACCGAATCGACCGGTACGCGCGAAGCCGCGATCAACGTGGCAGACGGCGAACGGCAGGCAGCAATTCTACGGGCAGAAGGACAAAAGCAGTCCAACATCCTGGTTGCCGAAGGAGAAAAACAAGCCCAGCTGCTGCGTGCTGAAGGGTTTTCGGCAGCATTGGATAAAATTTTCTCCGTTGCACAAACCGTCGATCCTAAGACCATGACCCTGCAATATTTCGAGACGCTAAAGAACATCGGCTCAAGCCCATCAAGTAAATTTATTTTCCCTATGGAATTTACCAGCATGATGGAAAATTTCCTAAAAAGCCGGGAAGAAAACCAATCAAAATAAACAATGAATAAATGCAGAAGTGACGGCTAAAGCGATATCGCCTCAGCCGTCACTTCTTTTTTTTAGCATAATCAATACTTTCTTTTATAATAATTTCCTATGTTAGCGCAACCCGCAACCATTGAAACTGCTACCTGGCGCGATCTCAATGCGCTGCGTCATCTTGAGCAAGTTTGTTTTCCGCTGGATTCCTGGCCGTTATTAGACTTGATCGGAGTGCTTACTTTTCCAGGAGTTATCCGCTTGAAAGCCAGCGTCGATAATACCATGGTCGGTTTCATTGCCGGAGATGTTCGGGATAAAAAACGCTTGGGATGGATTACCACCCTGGCGGTACTGCCACAATATCAAGGACGCGGCATTGGCAGGATGCTGCTGGAGGAATGTGAAAAATTGATCGATGCGCCAGTAATCCGACGCAATGTACGGATATCTAACAAAACTGCCATCAACCTTTACCGCCACTGCGGCTATGAACAGGTATCGATCTGGCCGGGATATTATCACGATGGCGAAGATGCCTTTATACTAGAGAAAAAGGTATACATCATAAGGGGGGTATAATAATGATTAATGTCAACCGTTGAACTATGTGAGCCAAATCTTGTCACCCGCGAAGATACGCTGAAGGAATTGTGCGGAAAGCTTATTAGTGAGAAACAAATCGCTGTCGATACCGAATCGAATAGCCTTTTTGCTTATCGAGAACAGGTTTGTTTGATCCAATTTTCTACCCCTGAAGAAGATTTCATTATCGATCCGCTGGTTATTTCAGATTTATCCCCGTTGTCACCGATTTTTTCTAATCCGACCATCGAAAAAATCTTTCACGCCTGTGAATATGATTTGATCTGCTTGAAAAGGGATTTTGGTTTTACCTTCTCCAACATCTTCGATACATTTACCGCAGCGCGTATTCTGGGCAGAGAAGCAGTAGGGTTAGGCGCCATCCTTGAAAGCGAATTTTCAATACAGGTAAATAAACGTTATCAACGCGCAAACTGGGGGCAACGGCCATTACCGCGTCATTTACTTGCCTATGCTCAAATCGACACACATTACCTGATCTCGGTACGCGACCGGTTTGCTGCTGAACTAGAACAGAAAGGTTTAATGCCGCTTGCCAGGGAAGATTTTATTCGCTTATGTCAGGTAAACAACCATAATTATGATGAAAAAACAGATGATTGCTGGCGTATCAATGGTGCATCCGATCTTACCCCTCAAAAAGCTGCTGTATTGAACGAATTATGCCGCTTACGAGACCGCATTGCGAAACGGATCAATCAACCGTTGTTTAAAGTATATAACGACCGGATTTTATTAGAGCTTGCCAAAGAATGCCCGCGGTCAATGGAAGAAATTCAAACCCTGGGACTGTTGAATTCACGTCAAATCAAACAAGATGGTGAGGCAATCGTTGCCGCAATAAATAAGGGACTGGCAGCCCCGCCTCTTCATCCTAATCGTTCTCACCGTCCCAGCGATCAATTTCTTTCCCGCCTGGAAAATCTACGCAAATGGCGCAAATCTGCCGCATTGAAAATGCAAGTTTCATCAGACGTTGTTTTACCCCGCGACCTCCTGTTTCAAATTGCAGAAACAAATCCAGGCAATATACAAGAGCTGCAAGGCATCATGAAAAATGTCCCTTGGCGCATGCAGCAATTTGGCGATCAAATAATTAACGCAATTCATGGTTAATCATAACTGCTCACTTTTAAAGGAAATTCATAAAAAATGAAAATCACCTTCCATGGTGCTGCACGTACCGTTACCGGTTCTCAACATCTTTTTCAAATTAACGGTCATAATCTGCTGATTGAATGTGGTTTTTTTCAGGGCAGGCGTGAAGAATCATATCGGCAAAATCAAAATTTTCCTTTCGATCCCGCCAAAATCGATGCGGTAATTCTCTCTCACGCTCATATTGATCACAGCGGCAATCTGCCCAACCTGGTCAAACGCGGTTTCGATGGGGCAATCTACACCACATCTGCCACCGCCCACCTGGCAAATATTATGCTGCTCGATTCCGGGCACATCCAAGAAGCAGACGTGGCATATGTCAATAAGAAAAAAGCGAAGCGCGGTGAACCCCTGGTTGAACCCATCTACACCATGGAAGATGCCGGTCAGGTAGCACAACACTTCACAGCCATACCTTATGATCAGCCATTTGAACCCATCCCAGGCGTTACTGCCAGATTAGTAGACGCAGGACATATTTTGGGTTCGGCAGCAATCATGCTCGATATCGAAGAAAAGGGACGAAAACTTCGCCTATGGTTCTCCGGAGATATCGGCAGACGTAATTTACCCCTCATCCGAGACCCCATTCTGCCTGATAATCCGGATTATTTGATCATGGAATGCACTTATGGTGACAAACCGCATCGAGAACCGGAACTGGCATATGAAGAATTGCAGCAGGCTGTCAAACGCACAATAGAACGCAAGGGTAAAATCATCATTCCTGCATTTGCGGTCGGAAGAACCCAAGAATTGGTTTATTCGCTGCACCAGATGATTGACAGCGGCGCCATTCCTTCAATACCAATTATTGTGGATAGCCCCTTGGCAATCAATGCTTCCGAGATATTCCGCCTCCATCCAGAATGTTTCGATGAAGAAACCCGTCAATTTATCGCGCAGGATAAACACAAATCAATATTTGGATTCAGCCATTTGCAATATACCCGTACAACCGAAGAATCAAAAGCGTTGAATAATCGCAAAGAACCTATGGTGATTATTTCTGCCTCAGGAATGGCAGAAACCGGACGCATTTTACATCATCTAAAAAATAACATCGAAGATCCAAAAAACACCATCCTGATCGTATCCTGGCAGGCGCCATATACCTTAGGCAGACGTCTGGCAGACCGGGAAAAGGAAGTAAAGATTTTTGGCGAAACCTATCCGGTGCGCGCCGAAGTGGTAACTATCGGCGGATTATCTGCCCACGCCGGGCAAACCTTTTTACTGGAATATGCCCTGGCGGTGAAAGGTAAAGCGCGGAAAATATACCTGGTACACGGCGAGCAAACTCCAGCTGATATATTGCGCGGTTTAATGGCTGAAAAAGGGCTGGATAACGTATACTACCCCGACCAGCATATTACCGTAGAAATTTAGGAGAAAATGAAGAGAGCGGTGATCAGGTAGTTGGGTAATCGGAAGTTAAGAAAATTTATCATATTGTTAAGAACTATCCCTTTGCCAGGTCATTAATTACCCAAACCCTGCTATGATGATGGGGAATTGAGAGCTCATCGATGGGTAAACTATTTTATAAATCCATCATCGTATTACTTTTTTTGTACGTATTAGATTTCTCTGGTATCAATACTTATGCGCAGCTTAGTTCAATCAATGCGCCTATACTTAAGTGGCAATACGGCGGTTGCTATTCCTCCTGGTGCGAAACCGGCTGGTACTCGTCTCCGGCAGCTGCCGATTTGGATGGCGACGGAACGATGGAGATTATCGCCGCGGCATATACGCTGTTTGCGCTCAATGCCGAAGACGGCTCCGTTCAATGGAGAGCAAAAAACCCAGCCGAAAGCCGGGTCTGGCCCGGCGCAGTCGTCGCCGACCTCAGCGGGGATGGTGACCTGGAAATTGTAATCGCCAGTGGCAGCGGTTACCTTTCCGTTTATAACCACCAGGGCAATTATGAATCCGGTTGGCCTAAGCATCCCTGCAGCAACGAATTACGCTCTCTAGCTGTGGGCGACCTGGATAACAACGGTGATCTGGAATTAGTGGTCGGTCAGGCAAAACTGGATAAGGTTAACGTGTGGGTTTATGAACACAATGGAACACTCCGCTCAGGCTGGCCGCAAATCACGGATACAGAGGGCTCAGCAGCCGGCATATATAACGATAACATCGGGTTAGGCGACCTGAACAACGATGGTAAGCTGGAAGTCATCGTGCCCTCAGATACGATTACTATAGCCGCCTATGATGCCGATGGCAATGCCTTACCGACCAATACAATGTACCACAACCATTCCGGTCACGATATGGATTATTGGGCAGAGGTGCCGGCGTATATCGATCTGGCATACGAGATCCAGGGTTGGGGTCCTTGCTACGAAGAGTTCACACCCCGCGCCAACTTCGCCGATGGACCTGCCAACGTTGTCGACGTCAATGGGGATGGCGTGAACGAGGTAGTTGCTATTGGCAACGTCCACAACTGCCATACCAGCCCTTACACCAACTTATATAATACGCCTTACATTCTTAACCTCGATCGAACCCGCTTCAATGCAGGGGGTTTCGACTGGACCACACCGCCCATCGACACCGGTGCCCCGGTGATCGAAAACTATAACATCCTTGAGAGTGTAGAATCAAATCCGGTAACCGTAGATTTGGATGGCAACGGTAAATTGGAAATTCTTTTCGCTTCTTACGACGGTAAAATGCACGCCTTCTGGCTCGATAAGACCGAACACGGGCATTGGCCATTTGCAGTTTACAACGCTAGTGATGGTTTTTACCGCGGCGCATCCGAACCGCTGATCGCCGACCTGGATAACAACGGTTCACCCGAGGTTATCTTTTCTTCTTGGGTGCAGAAGGGTACTAAACAGACCGGCAGGCTGCACATCCTGGATGCCAGCGGCAACCAGCTCCAACAAATAACCCTGCCCTATGCCTATAAGAACAGCGCAGATTGGAATGGCGTTATGGCGGCACCGACCCTGGCTAATATCGATGCCGATGCCGATATGGAGATCATTCTTAATAGCGCCCATTCAGGCGTCCTGGCTTACGACTTGCCCGGCACAGCCAATGCACGAATTCTTTGGGGCACCGGGCGAGGCAGCACACTGCGCAATGGTTTGTTGCCTTATGGGGATTTAAGCAGCTCTTATATCCAGGTGAATGATCCCTCACCCAATGCCGGAGACACTCTGCGTTTTTCAATTGCTTTACATGTAACCGGAATAACCCTGGCAGATGTAAGCATAACGGATATACTTCCGATAAACCTGTCATACGCCGGCAACCTGCTTGCGTCGAAAGGAACAGCACACGAATTGGCAGGAACCATCACCTGGCAGGGAGAAGTCCAACCTGGCGAGCCGGTCACAATTGGATTTGACACAATCATAGATCCCTCGATAACCTATCCCACTCTGATCGTTAATACTATCACCCTCGATGATGGGCAGGGCAGCCAGTTCGAGAGGTCTGCAGCTGTCATTGTTAACGGATTACTCCAGTTCTTGCCGCAAATCTTTCGATAATCTTGGAGAAATCGATGCAGTCACTCCGAAAAATCACGATTATTTTATGCATCACAGGAAGTCTGCTGCTATTGCAATCTTTAAATTGGCTTTCACCAGCTTCAGCAAATGCAATGCTGAGCGCAGAAAGCGAAACGACGAATTTGACAGAATCATCCAGCGCCGCGCTCAGCCTTTACGGCACTTTTCATGCCATGGGCGTTAATGTGAATATCAGCATCGCAGAAGACCCCGATCGGGATGCAGCAGCTAATATTGAATACCGTACGGGAAGCAACCCCTACCAGCCAGGCTTCCCCTTATCGCGGGTATCATTGACTCGTTTTAGCGGCAGTTTGTTTTGGCTGTCGCCGGGAACCAGTTATGATGTCAGGGTCACCTTTTCCGATCCGGATGGCGGATCTTTAAATGGCAAGGTTTTGCAGGCTTCTGGCTGCACCCGGGCAGATTTAGAAATTCCCATCCCAAACCGTACCTATTTTGTTAGTCCCAGCGGCTCTGGCAGCGCTTGCACCCAAAACAACCCATGCTCTCTTACCCAGGGCATCAGCCAGGTGCAAGCCGGCGAGCAGGTAACGCTGCTGGGTGGCATTTATTACGCGGGTGAAATCCAAATTCCGCGCTCAGGAAATAGCGGAGCGCCGATCGTTATTCGAGGCATGACCGGTCAAACAGCCGTTCTGGATGGCAGCGATCCGGCAGATTTTCCCTGGACATTGGTGAAAAATGGCATCTATCGAACAACGGTGAATACTGCCGATGCCCATCTGGTAACTGCGAACGGATCACGCCTGTTTCCATACATCAGTTACTCAGATTTATCGAACCACCTATGGGGCATTCCTGGTTTTTTTGCTGATAACACCACCGTTTACGTCCGCCTGGCGGGTAATGCTGACCCCAACAGCGCCGAAATGGTCGTTTCTCGTTATAACCATGCATTTTTAGTAGAGCAAGATTATATTTACTTTCTAACCACCCGACAGTTTGATAGTTCATAGATACAGAGAAAGAAAAACAGGGCATTTTAATGAATTAGTGATTTGGCGATCTATAAAACGCAGACCAATTTGGAAAACAGAAAGATCACGCCTGTCA
>JAAZNS010000056.1 GCA_012798185.1 Chloroflexota bacterium
AATCCAAAGCTTCATATACTGCCCTTTCAGCCATGCTTGCCGAAGGAAATTTACCCGAGATCAAAGCCCGCAATAAGTTGGCGCGCCCTCGTGTGCTGTTGATTTCTTCTTTGGTTGCCTGGAAAGACGGGCACATCACCCCTTCTATTTTTCGGCAAACGCCGGCGCCGTTGCACATTTCAATAGCACCAGATAATCCCCCCTGATTAGATAAATCCAAAACGGGTTGCCAGCTCTGCTCCCGATAATCCGCGCCATAACGCAGATGACTATCCATAGGAGGCGCATCTAGAATTTTACCGGGATTGAGTATGCCATGCGGGTCGGCAGCGTTTTTGATTTGACGGAATAAACCCATCACTTCTTTGCCATATTGACGTTCCAACCATTCTGAACGGGCGATTCCCAAACCATGTTCGCCGCTCATCGAGCCGCCTAAATCAAGCGTCAGGGCAACAGCCCTTTCAGCGATTTCCCGCATCGCAGCAATTCCCGCTTTTTGTTTTATATTAACTAGCGGGCGGATGTGCAGGCAGCCTGCTGAAGCATGGGCATAATAATTAGCCCGGGTGCCATTTTCAGTTACAATGCGCTCCATTTCGCGTACGAAATATCCCAGTTTGTCAACCGGCACCGCCAGATCTTCGATAAATGACACCGCTTTGGCATCTCCAGGCTGCGATTGAAGGATACCTAATCCTACTTTGCGCAGGTTCCATATCTGCTTTTGTTGCGCAGGCGATTCGGCAATGATCACTTCACGGTTCAAACGGGCAGCACCTTTTTGAAGAGCAGCAGTGTTTGCATCGATGTATTCAACCGCCAGCATGGCAGCTGGCGTCCCCTGAACAAATGATGTCTGCCGGGCATATGCCGGAACCGAGCGCGCCAATTGGATCAAATCTCCCGGAATTAACTCGATCGCGCTAGGCGAAGTCTCCAAGAGAATGGGCACTGCATCGCATGCTTGAGCAATGCTGTCAAAGGTAATTACCCCCAAGCTGGTTTTAGCAATGCAAGGAACAAGCCGTAATTTAAGCTGCCGGAAAATTCCCAAAGTACCTTCCGACCCCGCCATTAACGCTGCCAGGTTAATCGAATTTCGATCCACTGGCGGATAAGATAATTGTTCATCTGTTCCAAACCACAATGGGGGTCTGGAGGCTGACCAAGCCAGCAAGTAATTCAAGGCATACCCGGCTGCCAGCCGCCAGGTTTTTGGCCAATGCTGCCGAATCAATTCCCCAGAATTTTGACGAATATTTAGGGCTGCACGATAGAGATCGGTTTCTGCCGAATGCGAAGCTTCTTGAATACGCCGTTCGACTTCGGAAATATTCACTTGCGAAAGGTAAGCAGTACCGCCGTCGCCTAACACCACATCGGCGGATATTACGTGGTCGATTGCCATGCCATACATGATCGAATGCGCCCCTGAAGCGTTATTAGCAATACTTCCGCCCACGGCAGCACGGTCGGCAGATGCCGGATCTGGACCAAAAGTCAAGCCGTATTTCGCTGCTTCCCGGTTCAAAGCAGATAACCCCAACCCGGGTTCGACTGTAATAGTCTGCTCCTCTGGGTTTATTTCAATAATATGGTTTAAATAACGCGAAGTATCCAGGATAATACCTGCACCGATTGCCTGTCCACCTAGTCCAGATCCTGCGCCGCGGGCAATAACCGGCATACGATGCGCCAGCGCAATATCGACAACCGCAGTGATATCATCACCCGTTCGGGGAAAGACCACCCCCAAGGGTTCTATCTGATAAATCGAGGCGTCGGTACTGTAAAGCAGACGCGTCGTGACATCATAACGCACTTCACCATTAATGACATTTTGGATTTTTTTAAATAATTCTACAGGAGGATTTTTCATAAATTTCTCAATGAAATACGATGTTGATTGTTAAATTATTGATACCAAATAAAGCTAGATCCATTCTTCGATTCGGAACTCCGCTAAAAATGGGTTGATAAAGGTGACTGTTTCAAGAGTCAAACGATCTTGAAAATCTTCGCTAAAAACCACCGGTACCTGATTTAGCCGGGCAGTTGCCCAAATTTGCGCGTCATAATAAGCCAAATGGTGGTCACGAACTCCCCGTCCGGCTTCCAAAACGATCTCTGGGGTAAGGTCATATACATACCATAATTTTGACAATAATCCAGCCTGACTTAATGCTTCCTTTGCAGAAAGAGGCGGTTTTAATTTTTTCATAGCTAAATTCATAAATTCAGCCAGAGATTGTACACTGATTCTCCCAGCATTTGACTGGTGTAACCATTCCATCACTAATATCGCTTGAGTTTGTTTTGTTGGATCATTTTGATCGTATGAAGAGATCAAAATATTGGTATCAAGGAGAATCAATGACATAGAATAAAGAGTTCGCCAATTTACTTCATTAACTTGTTTATTCGTTCTTCATAAATCTCTTGGCGGTTCCATATAACAGGTTCTCCGCTATCAGGAAATTTTTTCCGTTCTTCGATAAAATCAATAAATTCCTGCCATTCATCTTGAACAAACGAATAAGAATGTCTATTCTGGGTAACGGTTGAATTATCAATTGCCTGGCGGATTACTTCTGCCTCACTAATCCCGCGCGCTTTGGCAAGACGTTTCAACCATTCATCCTGTCTTTTAAGGATATATATCTGCTTGCGTACCATACGAGTAGTCATACATCAATCCCTATACATTACATTATACATCACTTCATGAAGTTTATATCCTTGAGCCATCAATTAACAGCCGATGGGGCTGTCCTAAAAGTGGATTTTGTCATGTTGAGCGTAGCGAAACATCCCTTTTATGTAATGAATAGACCCTTCGCTTCGCTCAGGGTGACAGCCTACTTTTAGGACAGCCCCTTTAAGTTTGAGCGAAGGTATCTACCAGCAAACGCACATCCCCGCCGACAGGATACAAAATCGGACAGGTACAGCCGTGTTTACGATATTCAGCAACTTTAGCGCGGGCTTCATCGGGTGTTCCCGAAGCAGTAATCCGGTGAATCAAATCTTCAGGCACCAGGTGTTTTGCCTGGTTAATTTGTTCTTTGGTGGCTGGCCAGCCCAAAATTGATTGAATTTGAGCCACCACATCCGGGGATACGCCAGAAGCCTTGGCGATATGTGGCTGCTGCGCCAGATATTGGGTCAATAATCCGCGGGTAGAATCGATGGCTTTTTCGCGGTCATTATCCACCGAACAGACCACCAATTGAGGTTTATCAATATTATCCATATTCCTGCCAGCCAGTTTGGCGCCTTTTGCCAAAAACTCGAGGGCATTATCGTTGTATTCCGGTGGAACACAATAATTGAGCACCACCCCATCGGCAATTTCACCTGCCAGCTCCATCATTTTATCGCCGGTAGCGCCGATCATGATCGGCACATGGCGCGGCGTTCTTCGACCATGCACCACATCCAGCTCGATGCCATCCACATGGTGGAATTCACCATGGAAAGTAACCCGCTCCATATTGAGCAACCGGCGCAACACAATGATTGTTTCCCGCATGGCAGTTAATGGTTTTCGCCGGTCGATGCCCACATTACGCGCCAGCGGATCCCACCAGGCGCCAATTCCGCAGATTATCCGATCGGGCGCCAGATCATCCAAGGTGAGGAAGGTGGCAGCCAACAATCCGATATTACGCGTCCAATTGTTGATCACGCCAGAACCCACCTTAATCCGGCTGGTAACTGCCGCATAAGCAGCCATTGGCACAATGGCATCGCGCACCAGGCGCGATTCCGCCTGCCATACCGCTTCAAACCCATGTTCCTCCGCATAGCGGACGTAATCCAATCCGTCACGCAAATCATGTGCATCCTGTAAATAAAGTGCTACTCGTTCTTTCATACAACCTCCGCTCAATTATCGTCTCTGTGAGGGTACTGCTCAGATTACATATGGAAAAACCCAAACTGAAAGAGTAATTACTAATAGGGCATTTATTATTCCAGGCAATCTTTCTATGAATCAGGTAAGGTCTGAAGTTGATGATACACCAAATCGAAATCTTCTGGTAAATCGATATCGACAGCGATATTGGGCAGTTCAAGGATTTCCAACCGTGCACCAGCCCGCCGGGCATTTTCGCAGTGTTTTCTGAAAGAATGATAACCAAAGGTATATTGAATAAGCCGCGGCGGAGAAATTAATAACGCATTTGTACCTTCTCGGCGGCGATCTGGAGATATGACAACGACTGGCGGATCGATTGATTTTGAGATTAGCTGATTTACCTCAATGCTGGTGAACAAGGGTATATCAGCTGGTATAACCAGGATACGATGACATCCATTTTCAGTCGCAAAAGCGGTTGCCTGCATTAAGGCATGGTTGAGATGATATCTGCCTGTTTCTTGTACCGGATATGCACAATGCTGCCGTGC
The DNA here is from genome assembly GCA_012798185.1 of Chloroflexota bacterium. GTDB lineage: Bacteria > Chloroflexota > Anaerolineae > Anaerolineales > UBA4823 > JAAZNS01. Next base: position 4,417 of record JAAZNS010000056.1, read on the forward strand.
AATAGACAATACCGCCGGATCATGGCTGATGACCAGGACATGGTTGATTTCTCGAGTCTCGCCGAGCGTTTGAAGAGTATGTAGCAATAGACGCTTATTTAAGCTCAAGCGCTGCTCATCAGATAATATCTTTGCTAATCGCGATTTTCCTGCATGCAAAGGCTTTACCGGCACAATTGCCCACAAGGTCAAAGCGCTACCTCCTTGATTTTCTGCTTGACAATAATTCTTCACCAAACTGGATCGTTTCCCATGCCAAACGGGCGCGGTCCGCTATCGAATGCATGACGATATCGGTTACATATGGATGAATTCCTATCACCTCAATTTCAGCAGCCAGTATTTTATCGGAATTATCCAAAATAAAACCCGAAATCAGCGTGTGATAATGCTGTGCTACAGCATAAGCTGATGGTTCAATCCCCATTTCGTGGTACATTTTTGCCGCCGGACCTTTCAAAGCCTGCCCCGCAATGAGCGGCGAGACGGCAATTACTATCTTTCTTTCCATTGCCTGCTTTATTCCCGCTACCGATAAAATCGGCTGGATACTGACCCATGGATTCGAAGGGCAAATAATTATTAAATCTGCCTCGGTCAATGCATCGATAACACCCGGCGCAGGTTTTGCTTGTTCGGCACCTTGAAAAGAAAAGCCTTTAACAATTGGCTGGCATTGATAACGTACAAAATATTCTTGAAATATCAACTCACCCCGGTCAGTTTCCACCCAGGTTTGAACCGGATCATCACTCATGGGTAAAATGCATGCCTTGTTACCCCAGGCTCGACAAAAATCATTAGTAATTTGACTCAGGGTTTGCCCGGCATGTAACCGGCGGGTACGTTCCAGATGTGTAGCCAGGTCTTTATCACCCAGGTTGAACCAATCGGGGCCTCCCAGCGCAGCGATATTCTGCATGGCATGCCAGGTCTCACCTTCCCTGCCCCATCCGGTAGCAGGATTGTTGATCCCCGCCAGGGTATAGCAGACAGTGTCCAGATCGGGGCAGATGTACAATCCCAAATGCTTGAAGTCATCGCCGGTATTGACTATAACCGTAAGTTTCTCAGGCAGCAGACATTGCGCTAAACCGTGCGCCAGTTTTGCGCCTCCTACCCCGCCCGCTAATGCAGCCACCTTTAAGTAATCGACAATTTGAGCCATAGCGCTTTATCGAAACATATCCTGATCTTTCGGGCGGATCAATTCTGCTAATGATCCAGACCGCAAAGCATAGGGGAAACCGCGCACATGGACAACCGGTGTACCTTCAGCAGCCTGACCCATTAACAATGAAGCAGCCGCTGCTAATTCATCAGCAGCCCCTACCTGTGTAATTCGCAGCTGGTAACCAAACAAATCGGGTGAGCCGCGCAAATCCACCAGACCAGGTACGCCCGATAAGCCAATAGCTACGCCAACCGTCCCCAAACGCCAGGCTCTGCCATGGGAATCGATGATCATCACCCCCAAAGATACTCCGCTGTAATGCTCCAGCGATTGACGAATCGCCTCTGCAGAGGCATCTGGATTTTGCGGTAATAGCAAAACGAATTCTTCGGTTTCATCACCGATTCCGGCAACATTTGAATGATCAATCCCGGCATTGGCGCATACAAAACCCAAGCGGTGTTCCACAATAATCGATCCCTGCCGAATCCTTAAGACTTCATTACTTTCAGATAGGATCAGCTCAATCAGGCGGGGATCCTTGCCGGTTTGCGCAGCTAATTCGATTGCCTTTGGCGAAGGATGAACTGCTGCTAAATTAACCATTCTGCCTTCAGCTTTGGAAACGATTTTTTGCGCCAAGACAAAAATATCACCATTTTGTATAGGTATTCCTGCCGAAACTACCGCCTGATAGATAATGTGTGATAAATCATCCCCCGATTGAATGAGCGGAATCCCTGGAACAGATGTGAGAGTCAACATTAATGCTATTGCTTTTGCCCTTCTAACCCCGAAATAAACAAACTTGCGTTTTTAATGCCATAATGTTTATTAATACTGATCAATAGTGCGGTTAGTCCTTCCACTGTAATTGCGTTATCTAAACCTCCTGCGTAGAGGGCACGCATTCCTGCCAATTTTGCCAAATCGATGATGATCTGCGCTGCCTGGGTGTCATCCGAACACAATAATACATCACAATCCAGGGTTTGCCCCAACTTCTTGCGCAGTGAATGGGCTGGAATATTTTGAAAAGCCGCCACTACTTTTACTTGCTTGCCTAGTAAATTTTGCGCAATGCGAGCTGCAGAAGGCGGAGAAGGAGGTTTTGGATCGCGAAAATCAACCCGTGCCGTGGCATCCACCAGGATTTTCCCCTGGAGAGAGGGTTTCAAGCTCTGCAAAGCCGCCTGATGCGCCTCCTGCACCACGGTTAGAACGCAGATGGATGCATTTTCTGCAGCTTTTGTGTTCTCCATTCCAGAAACAATTTCTTTCCCTAACACCTTATTTAATTCACTGGCAGCTGTCTGCGCTTTCTCTAATTGCCGGGAACCGATAATGACTGGAAATCCCACATATGCCCAGCGCAGCGCCAATCCGGAGCCTTCTTTACCCGTACCGCCTAAGATGGCGATGACCGGTTTTTCAGAATTGTTGTTTGACATTTTGCTCATACCTCATCCAAGTTTTCTTTGCCAGTTCACGGGCATGTGCCGTGACAGCTTCTTCATCCATGGTCAATAATTTTCTGTCTTTCATTAACACTTTCCCAGCTACAATGGTTGTGGTAACCATACTTTCGTGGAATCCAAATACTATGTGCCAGGGCAAATTTTCAGTAGAAAGCGGTGTGAACGGATGATAATCAACAAAAATCAAATCAGCGAATGCGCCCTCAACCAATTTCCCAATCGGTGCATCTCGGAAAAAGGAACCTGCCAACGCGGTATTATTAGTAATCCCCATCGCTGCCACGTCCGAAGCCGGCATTCGCCGACTATCAAGGTGCCATAATTTCTGCACCAGATATGCTGCTTTCCATTCCTGCCACATGGTATGTGAGAAACCATCAGTACCCAGGCATACCGGGATACCCAAACGCATAAAAGATTCCACTGGCGTCACCCCCACGCCATTGTTCATATTCGAGCGCGGCTGGTGGGCAACCCACGCACCGCTTTCGGCGATGATATTGGCTTCACGCATATCAACATGTACACAATGAACAAGAATACTATGCTTTCCTAATAAATGCCTGCGATACAGGCGGTCTACCACGCGCAATCCAGATTTTGCCAGGCTGTCGTATTCATCAGCTTCGCTTTCCGCCACATGGATATGGAAACCGATGTCATTCGGCGCAGCTTGCCGGCAGGCATCCAATGTTTCATCCGAGAGAGTCAGGCTGGCATGCAGCCCAAATGTAGCTGCTATCCTGCCTTCTGCGCTAAAATTTTTTCGTGTCCGTTCAATAAAACGGACATTCTCTTCAATCCCGGCTTTGGATTTAGTTTCACCATCCCGGTCGGTCACTTCATAGCACAAAACGGCTCTTACACCCGCTTTATCCACCACGCCAGCAATAACATCCAAACTTCCATCGATGGCATTTGGCGAGGCGTGATGATCGAAAAGGGTGGTAGTTCCATGGCGGATCGCATCGACCAGCATCACTTCTGCCGAAGCCCGTACATCATCCATAGATAACGCGCGGTCCAGCGGCCACCATAGTTTTTGCAAAATTTCGGGGAAATCCTTGGCAGGAGAAACCGGGATTGCCATGCCGCGGGCAAAGGCACCATAAAAATGCGTGTGCGCGCAGATATTGCCAGGCATTATATATTGCCCATTAGCGTCCAATTGTTCATCTTCAGGGCAGCGTCTCAGTAATTCTGCCTGTGGAGAGATTTCTGCAATCCGCCCTTCGGAAATACGGAGTGCACACCCTTCTAAAATCCGGTTGGGTTCTTCCCAGGTTATTATTTTTCCGTTGGTTATGAGCATAATTGACTCCAAGATCAATCAAACACCGTCGAACATCCAGGGTCTTTACATGCCCTGAAGGCATCCACGATGTGCCGCGGACGGGTCCGCTCGCCCGACAAAATCGAGGGAATCTCATTTTCCGCAAAAAATGCCACTTCAGACGTTTCGTTGCTTGGGCGCGCCTCGCCCCCCAAAACATCACACAGGAATACGATCTTGAAAGCGTGAAACACTTCCAAAGGTCCGGTGCGGTTGGCATCGTAAACCCCGACTACCTTGCGGGCTTTAACGCGAAAACCAGCTTCTTCCCACACTTCGCGTTCGGCTGCCTGGGAGGGCACATCACCTACATCTGCCCAACCGCCCGGCATCGTCCAACCGCCATCCTGGCTCTCGCGCACCATCAATAATTTACCATCTTGAAAAGCAGCGCCGCGTACATCGACATGGGGTGTGGCATAACCGACTTGAGCAGTAAATGCATTAACGAGAGGTACTACCTCAAGATTAGCACAATCCCCGATGATTTCTGCAGCAATTTCCATTAACCGCCGGTTCCGCTCGCGTTGAAAATCATTTTCAGAGAAATGGTAATTAGTCTGCGCCAGTGCCTGGATTTCACGCGCCCAAGTCAGCCAGCGAGGGACGAGATTATTATTCATTGTTTTTCCCTGCACGAGAGGATAAGAGGAATTTTTTATTTTTATTCATTGTTTTCATAAAAAGATAATGCAGCAATCTATTGTCAATTTTTTTTGATATCCTTTCAAGGGTTTTCTAACGAGAGCATCACATTTTATTGATTCCCTAATTATCGGATATCTGAAATCAATATTTCTAAACGTCCTTTTGATTATTACCGCCTGTTTTCTTCCAATGCGTTCAATACTTTATCCGGCGTATAAGGTAAATGACGCAGCCATATTCCGGTTGCATTGTGAATGGCGCTGGCAATTGCCGGAGCTACGCCATCGATAGCAATCTCTGAAACCGATTTTGCGCCGTAAGGTCCACTGGGTTCATCTGTCTGAACAAAAATTACATCCATGATGGGCATCTCACGACAGCGGGGAATATGATATGAAGCAAGGCTGGTAGTTATCTGATGCCCTTCATGATCGAATAACATTTCTTCAGTGAGGGCAAAACCCAAACCCTGTGCCATACCGCCTTCAACCTGCCCGGCAGCAGTAATTGGGTTAATTACCCGCCCGCAATCTACCAGCATTAGCAGCCTATCCACCTGAATTATTCCTGTTTTTGTGTTCACGGTAATTTCAGCAAATTGAGCAGCCGTTGGTGGTGGACTCACTTGACTGGTATGAGAGGCAGTTGCCATAATTTGGTGCTGGTTCAGTTGATGCAAGCTGCTAAGAGCTACTTCGGTCAGGCTTACCGAACGGCCCTCAGGGGTGAGAACTTTCCGATCAGCAAGGATCATTTGAGCGGGATCAGGATAACGTAACAACAACGCAGCATGTTCACGGATTTGTCTTGCCGCTTCAGCAGCTGCTTTTCTAACCGCTTCTCCGCTAAGGTATGTGGTACTGCTGGCGTATGCGCCTTTATCAAAAGGCGTGAAATCAGTATCCGATGAATAAACGATAATATCGTCCAATGGAACACCAAGTTCCTCGGCAGCAATTTGCGCTAAAACAGTATCAGAACCGGTGCCTAAATCGGTGGCGCCAATCAGCAAGTTGAATGATCCGTCATCATTGATTTTGATGCTGGCAGATGCCATATCCAAACCTGCTATTGCAGAGCCATGAATCACCACCGCCATACCAATACCTTTTCTCAAATCACCGGTTTGGTTTTGATAAGCTTTACGCTTATTATAAAAATCAGTGGCTTTCAACCCAATAGCCACACATTGTTCCAAAGCGGTGCTTTGCAAGGCTTGTTCAGTGCCTTCACGTCCTTCACCCAGCGCTTTGGAAAGACACATTGATTCGCCTTGTTTGATCCAATTACGGCGTTTGAATTCCACTTCATCTACACCAATTTTTTAGGCGATTTCTGCCATGCATACTTCGATGCCATACTCACATTGCATTGCACCATAACCTCGAAAGGCGCCCGACGGCGGGGTATTGGTATAAACAACATCGCAGCGAAAACGTGAATTGGGTGCATTATACAGGGTTAATCCTTTGAAACCGCCCACCATATTGACCGTTAACGAGTGAGTGCCATACGCACCGGTATCGCCCAATAAATATAATTCCGCCCCAGTCACGATCCCGTTTTTAACTGCCACTTTATACTGCATATATTCTGGATGGCGGCTGCGCGAGCTGGTAAATTCCTGCGTGCGGGTATATTCCATGCGCACCGGCCTGCCAGTCGCGATAGTTAAATGAGCGCATAGGTCTTCTAAGATCATCTCTTGTTTATTGCCAAATCCGCCGCCAATACGCGGCTTGATTACCCTGATGCGCTTTAACGGTAAATTGACCAGCGGTGCCACCATCCGCCGGATGTGAAAAGGCACCTGGGTGCTGGTGCGGATGACTAACCGGTGATCTTCATCCCAATACGTAATACATACATGAGGCTCAATGTGCGCATGTTGCTGCCGCGGGGTTCGGTATTCTCCAGTGTACACCATATCAGCTTCTGCAAAAGCTTTATCGACATCGCCTGCTTCCGCTTCGATATGCTGCACAATATTCCTTTCACGTTGATATATTCCTTTGGTATCTTCTTCATCGTGAATGACCGGCGCACCGTCTTTCATAGCCTCAAACGCATTCAAAACCGGTGGGAGGACTTCATATTCCACTTCGATCAATTTTAGTGCCTGCTCAGCAATTTCTACCGATTCGGCTGCAACCACTGCTACCCGGTCGCCTTCATGACGCATTTTGTAATCCAGGCAGACTTGATCGTATGGCAGGGGTTGGGCAAAACTCTGCCCACCAGAGGCGTGTTTTACGCGCGGGATATCTTTGTAGGTTAATACAGCATGAACTCCCGGTAACGCACGCGCTTTTTGTGTATCGATCTTTTTTATAATGGCATGGGCGTGGGGACTGGTTAATAATGCCCCATAAAGCATTCCTTCCATATGCATATCATCGGTAAACACTGGCTTTCCCCGCGCTAATTTCTCAGCATCCACCTTGATTTCTGGTTTTCCCACAATCTGCTTTTTTGCATAACCATCTGGAGTGTAAATCAACACCGGAAGAGGGTCGCGCGACCCATTTTTTCGATAATATTCAGCAGGCAATTCCGCCAGGTTCGGATCAGGCGGAAGGGAAAGCTCCATCAATTGAGCAGGGAGTGATACTTCACCGCGCAGCTCAGCAGCGGCGCGTTGAACCGCCTGAATTGTTCTTACGTAACCGGTACACCGGCAAAGCACACCATTCATGGCTGCCCGGATTTCTTCCTCGCTGGGAGAAGGGTTTCGATCCAACAGCGCTTTGGCTGTTAAAATTTGAGCTGGGGTACAATAACCACATTGAATAGCGCCGCTATCCATAAATGCTTTCTGGATTGGATGGAGAAGCCCTTCTGGCGATAAGCCTTCCAAAGTCATGATGTTTTTACCCATTGCATCGACAGCCTGTATGCGGCAGCTCTTGACTGCTTTCCCATCGATTAAAACGGTACACGCTCCACATATGCCATCTTCGCAGCCATGCTTTACGCTAAAGTAAGATAGTCTGCGTAATACATTCCGTAAATGTTCTTGGGGGCTGACAACGATATGTTTAATTTCGCCATTGATATTGAGAGAAATTTCCTGCATTTTTTACTCCTCACCACTTTCTTTGCGTCAGTAAACGCATGATTGGGATAAATAAGAGTTCAATGTTCAATACATAAATAACATGATTTGATGCAATCATAAATGCTTGCAAATAAAACAATCAATATGGTGATTTAATAATAATTGACCAATGGGAAATACCAGCCCAACCGAGGAGTAATCCTCGCCTGGTGCAATCAAATACCTTAAATGGTTTACAGACCAATTGCTCATGGATCGGCGTTATTCCTCGCTGCCAGGATATAAACGGCGGCACTTTTCGACGGGACCAAAGTAACATAATATCTTTATCCCGACGCCGTCACAAAATATTCTTTGTAACGACCGCCGACCCAAGCCCCTTTATTTTAACACGAATTTTTCTTTACATTTTTATTATCGGTTTTCCCTTCTCCCATCCTTTAAGTCGTGCTATGATATTTGCATGTTTATTTCGAATGTGAAACTAGTCTTCAAAACAATGCGGCCGCGGCAGTGGGTAAAAAATAGTGTTTTATTTGCTGCGCTGGTTTTCGACCGCCAATTCAACCCAGCCCATATTCCCCAAATTTTACGCACATTGGCTGGATTTATCATTTTTTGCCTGCTTTCCGGAGTCATTTATATAATCAACGATATCGCGGATATCGAAGCCGACCGGAAACATCCGCAGAAATGCAGGCGGCCTATTGCCTCCGGCAGATTATCCGCAAATTTTGCTTTGGTTTCTTCTATAGTCATTATCGTCGTACTGGTACCGTTATCATATATACTTTCTCCGTCGTTTTGCCTGGTAGGATTAATTTACCTGGCTCTTAACCTGGCTTATTCCAAGTGGCTTAAACATATTCCCTTACTGGATGTATTGAGTATCGCAACCGGTTTTGTTCTGCGTGTTGGTGCTGGTGTAACACTAATTCATGTGGCGCGCTTTTCGCCATGGTTATATGTAGTAATCACATTGGGGTCTTTATATATCGGTTTTGGAAAACGCCGGGCAGAACTGGCTTTGCTGACCGATGGTGCGAACTCGCACCGCCGGGTTTTGGATGGTTATACTATACCGCTTCTCGATCAATATATCACGATCGTCTCAGCTACCACGATCTTGGCATACAGCCTTTACACATTTTCTGCGCCTAACTTGCCAGCTAATCATATCATGATGCTTACCATCCCCTTTGTATTGTATGGAATATTCCGATATCTGTATCTCGTTCAGGTAGAGCACAGCGGGGGTGCTCCGGAAGAAGTTTTTCTTTCCGATAGACCATTGCAAATCGTAGTGGCTTTATGGGGGCTGACTGTTATGGCAATATTCTATTTCTTTTAATACAGAGGGTAAGTATTCAGATAATTGGGTTATTCATGAATGGCAAGTAGTATTGGAAGTGCTCCAGCAAAGATCATTCTGTTTGGCGAGCATGCTGTAGTGTATGGGCGTCCAGCTATTGCAGTTCCGGTTAATAAACTTAGCGCGTCTGTCGAAATCACTGCCAATCCAGAATTAAATCCGGGGGTTGTTCACCTCATCGCACCTGATATCCATCTCAAATCCGATTTGCACGACTTGAGTTCAGATCATCCTCTTCGAGCAGCAATTCAAGTGTTTATGGCATATGCTGATATTAAAGTACTGCCTGCTTGCACGATCAAGATTTCTTCGACTATTCCCGTCGCTTCGGGAATGGGTTCCGGTGCAGCAGTAACGGTGGCTTTATTGCGCAGCCTGGCAGGTTTTTTAAATGCCGCTATACCCGAGAAAATCCTCTCAGAATTAACATTCGAAGTGGAAAAAATTTATCATGGCACTCCTTCTGGCATCGACAATACCGTCATCACCTATAACATGCCGGTATATTTCGTCAAGGGTGAAGCCCCTCAAACGTTTGGTGTGGCTCAACCGATACATATCGTTATCGGCGATACCGGCATAGCCAGTTCTACTGCTGCGGCGGTGGGCGATGTGCGAAAAGGCTGGTTAACCGATCCCCCGCGTTTTGAATCTATGTTCGATGCCATCGGCGAAATATCACGCGCTGCACGACGCGCTATCGAAGATGGGCATATTCAACAACTAGGCAAATTAATGAATGACAACCAGGCAGTTTTACAGGATCTTGGCGTCTCTTCACCTGAATTAAATACTCTTATCGACGCAGCGCGTTTTGCGGGTGCGCTGGGCGCCAAGCTTTCTGGCGGCGGGCGCGGCGGGAATATGATCGCCCTGGTGAACGCTTCTAAAATTGATGACGTATGCGGGGAACTTCACGCTGCCGGCGCACACCAAACCTTCAGCACAATAGTAAAATAATTATAAAAGATTGGTGAAATACACATTCTTAAAAAGAACACTTATTTAACATACCTAAAAACATAGACAGGATAAACAGGTTGCGGTATGCTTTTTAAAAATATCATCACCATTGCAGGATTCGATCTTGAGCTCTATCAAATCTCCTATCAATAGTCACGGTTCAAATTTATCCAACGCCGATTCCCGCCATTCGAATCTCGTTTTTCTCAAGCTGGGCGGCTCATTGATCACCGATAAACAACAACCTTACACGTTACGT
>JAAZNS010000057.1 GCA_012798185.1 Chloroflexota bacterium
CCATCAACCTGGCGGATGATGAAACTTTGATGCAGATGATGGCAGCAGCAGGCTTTGGCTCTGTATTCATCGGCATCGAAACCCCCGAGGAAGGCAGCCTGGCTGAAGCGGGTAAAAAGCAGAACTTAAAGCGGGACCTGATTGCCGATATTAAAAAAATTCAGCGCGCCGGAATCCAGGTGCAGGGCGGTTTCATCGTCGGGTTCGACCATGATACTGCCTCGACATTTCACCGCATGAGCGATTTCATCCAGAAAAGCGGCATTGTCACTGCGATGGTAGGGCTTCTTCAGGCGCCTCCCGGAACGCAGCTCTACCGAAAGATGCAGCAAGCCGGGCGTTTGCTGGAACGCATGTCGGGAGATAACGTGGATGGTACGACGAATATCATTCCGGTAATGAACCTGGAAGCGCTGAAAGAAGGCTATCGCAACATCCTCCAATATCTATATTCGCCGGAAAACTATTATCAGCGTATCAGAACTTTCCTGCGAGAGTATCGGCCTCCCAAGATAAAAATGCGCATCCCTTTTAAAGATATCATGGGTTATATTCTGGCTTTTCTGCGCTCAGTTTTCCGCCTGGGTATTGTGGGCAAGGAACGCAAGCAGTATTGGAAACTGTTCTTCTGGACTCTCTTTAGCCGTCCCAAAACCCTGCCCCTGGCAGTAACTTTAATGATCTATGGGTATCACTTCCGGCGCATCATCGAAATGAGAGTGATGTAATGAAATGCAAAACGTCCCGCTGGTTTCATACTTGCGGGATTTTTTGTCATTTAGAAATGTGCTTCATTTGGAACAGCGTAGATTTCGTAACTAATGAGATTTTTGGTAAGTAGATGAAAAATACTTAAAACTGCGATTGTAAAAAACATGATATTGTAATAAAAAATTGCTATTAATTAACCAATGGAATAAATTATGGACGTATACGAAGCTATTGCCAAACGGATGACCATCCGTGATTTCGATGAACGTGAAATTCCCCTCGAGATCATCAAAAAATTATTGTCTGCCGGGCTTCAGGCACCCACTAACGATCACTTGCGCCGCTGGGAATTCATCCTGGTGCAGGATAGAACACAACGTGAGGTTTTGATTCATAGGCTTGATAAGCCGCGCTCACCTCAGAGTGTCCGTAAAATACTCGATGGCTGGGGGCTTATCGAGCCTATTCAGCGGGAGATGTACATGGAAGGGATCCCCAAACAGCATTCCATGCTGCTCAATGCCGGTGCTTTGATCATCCCTTGTTTCTACACTGAAACACCATTGCTAAAACCGGAGACACTTTCATCCTTGAACAGTTTTGCATCTATCTGGTGTTGCATCGAAAATATCCTGGTCGCCGCTGCATCCGAGGGAATTTTTGGTGTCACTCGTATTCCATTCGAAGCGGAACGAAAAACCATTCGCCGACTTTTAAAAATTCCGGCATTGTATGAGACCCCTTGCTATCTTGCCTTAGGATACCCTGCGCAAGGTGAAAACCGGTCGAAGCAATGCGAAGTCAATCTTGAGGAAAAAATCCACTTCAACCGATGGTGATTGTTTATCATATTGGGGTGATTAATTAGTAATATTGGTAAAAGCGTCCGTGATTGTCCAACATCATTCTATATTTTCATAATATTGTATTTTTTCCTTATTCCTTATTCCACATTCCTTCGCTATGCTTAGGACGCAAGCGGTGAAGAAGGGATGCCTGATCGCCGCTATTTCCGGGGTTATTCCAAAAGAGGATTGTCATTCTGAGCGAAGCGAAGAGTCATTTCACCGACAGGCTGTCATTCTGAGCGAAGCGAAGAATCTTTTCTTATATTGATGTTTCGCTCCGCTTCGGTAAATTCACAGTTAGCAACATGACATTTTTGACTTTTTAGACATACCCTTAGGGGAGAGGTTGAAAAAATCTTGGGATAATGAGATTCACCTTGAAAAGAAAACTATTAAAAAATTTACAATAGTTGCGTTGTTTACACTTAACGATGTGAATGTGCTCTTCCACAATGACATAATGCAAACACCGGGCGACTAGTAAATACTAATAAGTTAATTTATAATGGATCAACCGCGTTTGAAGAGATTAGTAACAATCCGATTATCACACATATTGACCTTTGATAACCTTTGCTTAATAGGTTACACACTTTTTATTATCTACAGGTAATCGCAGAAGAATTTTTCATGTAAGCGCGGTCAGTTTTTTATTTACCCATCGTTTTTATATTAATGCTTTTATAAAGGATATGCATATGAGACACCTAACCCGAGGCATTGCCATAATATTGCTATTCTTACTCCTCATTATATCGATGAGAACAGCCCGTGCTGATAACTATCTTCAGGCTATTAATTCAGTGACCAAACTCAGCGGCTCAATGGTCGCAGGGGGAGAAGTCAATTCATATGAAATCAGCCCGGATGGCAATTATGTAATTTTCAGTGCAGATAAAGATATTGTTGGCAAGATGGAATTGTATTCGGTAAATTTACAAACCCTGGAAGTGGTCAAGCTGAATGAAAATATATCCGATGATTATGATATTTCGAATATTCTTATCAGCCCCGACAGCCAATGGGTTGTTTATTCGGTAAACACTTCATCCAGTGGACGGTATTTGCGAAGCGTGCCCATCGGTGGGGGAAAATCGAAAATCATTACCCACCCATTTCACTCTTCAAGTGATTATGCGAAGTATTTTAAAATTACACCTGACAGTGCCTACGTGATTTTTTCTTCTGACTATGAAACGGATAATTTTTATGAATTATATAAATCGCCCATAACCGGTGTATATATAGGGATTCCTCCGAATCCATCGGTGTTACCGGAAAAATTGAACTCGGGTTTACCCGCCGATCATTTTGTAGCAGATTTTGACATATCACCGAGTGGCGCTTTCATAATTTTTCAAGCTCAATCGGGAGGGTATGGTCGTTCTATATGGCATGTTTCGATCAATGGCGGAACCAACACGAAAATTTCTACCGATGTTGCCGGTTTTTCCATTTGGGATTTTCTGATCTCACATAATAATAACCGGGTAGTGTATCGGATGAGAGGATATGGGAATGATGACTATCGTCTGTATAGTGTGCCTGCCAGCGGAGGCACGGCTGTCCGGCTGGATAAACCTTCCCTACCAGAAGGTCTTATCGATCAAC
>JAAZNS010000058.1 GCA_012798185.1 Chloroflexota bacterium
GCGTTTGTACGGTTATTTGCCCCTTCAATTTTCCAGGCATGATCCCATTCTGGTTTATGCCATATGCCATTGCATGTGGCAATACATATATCGTTAAGCCATCTGAAAAAGTGCCACTTTCGATGCAGAAGATATTCAAGCTGATTGAATCAATTGGGTTACCTAAGGGTGTCCTCAACTTAGTAAATGGCGCAAAAAGCATCGTTGACGGCATTTTGGATCACCCCCAAATACGGGCAGTTAGCTTTGTTGGATCTACCCCTGTTGCCAAATATATTTACAGCCGAGCTGCAGCAAATGGTAAACGTGCTCAATGTCAGGGTGGAGCAAAAAATCCTGCTGTAATAATGCCGGATGCAGATATGGAAACGACTGCTCGAATAATGGCTGACAGTGCTTTTGGGTGTGCTGGGCAGAGATGCGCAGCTGTATCATTAGCCATTACAGTTGGCGAGGCATATGATCCATTCCTCAAAGCAATATGCGAAGCTGCTGTCAACCGTGTTACCGGTTACGGTTTGGATGAAGGTGTTCAAATGGGACCGGTCATCAATCATGAGAGTAAAACTAGAATTCAATCCATCGTAACAAAGGGTGTAGCTGAAGGGGCGAAATTAGCAGTCGATGGGCTTACTCCAATAATTCCCAATTATGAAAGAGGGAGTTTTATTCGTCCGACCATCGTAACAGATTTATCTATTAGTAATGAAATAGCAAAAACAGAGTTATTTGGGCCGGTATTAAGTGTAATTAAGGTAAATAACATAGATGAAGCTTTATCCATTGTCAATGGAAGCGATTATGGCAATATGGCATGCATCTTCACCAATAATGGTAATTTTGCCAGAAAATTCCGAGTTGAAGCTGATGCTGGGAATATTGGAGTCAATATTGGCATAGCAGCCCCGATGGCATTTTTCCCCTTTAGTGGCTGGAAAGCCAGTTTCTTTGGGGATATGCATGGACAGGGTTACGATGCCATAGAATTCTTTACCCAGAAAAAAGTTGTGATTGAGAGATGGCCAAAGGAATGGTCAAGAAAATTTTAATTTCGAAAGGAGATTCATATCGAAAAATAATAGTTATCCTTTGGAGTCACCAATAAATAATCGCATGATATATAGAAGGAGAGTGAGAAATAGCCCGAATGAAGATATCTACCTTAATATAAGCGTAGGTATATATCAATTCTCCTGAGAAGGGAATTAACTTGGTTGATTTGACATTAGTTTTGAATCAATGAGAAGAATTTTTATATAAATCAAATGAATATCTGGTTCAGCGGTCAATCAAATCAAGGCAAGGGTTAAGCTAAGTTATTCATCAACGAAAAAAATATTTGAATGTCTGCCCCAATCATTATCGTGCAAGTTCTAAAAAACTTACTTAATACTCACAGGAAAGTGAGTAGGATTTCAATGTTTCTAAATGAGAAAGGAGTAAGGGATGGATCTTGAAGGATATCCTTATGTTTGGTTGATCGTTATTGTGATAATCCTTTTCTTTGCTGTCAGAATGGGAGTTGGTTATTGGGCATCACGCCGTGTTGAAAATGCTGCAGATTATATTGTGGCAGGAAGACGGCTGCCGATCTATATGGTAGGTGCTTCAGTAATGGCAACCTGGTTTGCAGCGGAAACACTAATGGGTGCATCTTCCTCAGCATACCAATCTGGTTTCCAAGGAGTAGTATTTGATCCCTTTGGGGCATCTGCCTGCTTGTTCCTCTCGGGATTTTTCTTCACACGCCTGATGCGGCGGGCGCGCTACCTTACAGTAGTAGATTTCTTCGAACGGCGCTATGGTAAAGGAATGACAATTCTGGCATCGTTTGCTCAGCTATTTACCTATTTTGTCTGGACAGGTGCGCAGATGGTGGCGGCTGGAACCATTGTCAATGCATTATTCCCAGGTATTCCAGTTGCAGTGGGGATGATCGCTGTGGCAATTTGGGTTGTTGGTTACACAATGCTGGGCGGCATGATGGCAGACACCATGTTGGATTTCATTCAGATGTTCTTTACCGCAGGCGGAGTTACGGTTATTTTCCTTTATTGTATGCATCAAGTTGGCGGATGGACAGCAATGACCAGTATTTCTGAGACATTATATAATCCCAAACCCTTCACACTGCTGCCAGATATGGCTGGAGAAGCAGGTTATTTGGGATATTTTGGCTCAATGGGCTGGATGTATTGGATAGCTGCTTGGATGGCTATCGGTTTGGGCTCAGTGCCAACCCAGGACTTATTCCAGCGGTCGATGTCGGCGCGTAACGAAGCTACAGCTGTGCATGGTACCTACATGGCTGGGATCTTGTATTTATTCTTTGGCATCATGTCACCCTTAATTGGGATCATGATGTACAAACTGGCACCGGGACTTGAAAATTCCGAGGGCGTTTTGGTGAAAGCAGCATTGGATTATCTTCCACCCGTGCTTACAGCCATATTTATGGCAGCGTTAGCTTCAGCATTGATGAGTACCTCCGACAGCTCACTTTTGGCAGGGGCTTCTGTTGTGACTGAAAACCTAATGCCGATGTTGGGTAAAAAATTGAATGATGTTGAAAAAGTAAAATGGACACGCATCTGGGTTGCTATCATCGGTGCTGTAGCGTTGGTCATTGCGGTAGTTGCAGCAGTAATCTATGAACTGGGTGTTGTAGCATGGTCGATCCTGCTGGTAGGTTTATTTGTGCCATTCGCTTTTGGCATGTATTGGAAGAAAGCCAACCATTGGGGAGGTGTATCGGCATTTATCGGTGGGTTCATTTCCTGGGCGGTCTTTATCATAATTGCCTATAATTTTGGTTTAGGCGGAGATTCGACCATGGTGGTTTGCGCGGGCGATACTGACTGCGCTTTTTGGGATGCCACATACATTGCTTCCTTCCCAGCTTTCTTCTTTGCCATTCTCTGTATGGTGGTTATTTCTTTAGTGACCCAAAAGAAAGATCCACCCAAACCAATCACCGATATAGATGGAAATCCAATGGATACTAATCCTTTCCATCACATTGGTTGGATACCAATAAAGGATGCCCTTAGAAAATTAAGACCGGAAGAATTAGAAAAGGAGTAAATTGTTATGCCACAAAATTTAAATGATGCACTTGCTTATTCAGAACGCTGGTTAGATATTATCAAGCGTACTGAAGTTCCTGAAGAGTTGGGAAAGGAAATCATCACTGAATCGCAATACAACTTTGCTGAACATTTTAATAAAGGATGGCTAGAGTATCGTAAATCGGTTACAGAGGCAGGCGATTGGGCAGCAACAGAATGGACAGGCTCTGGAGCAATATTTAAAGATGTATTAGGCCGTGAATATATCGACTGCCTGGGTGGTTATGGCATGATGGATCATGGGTGGAGTCATCCTGATGTTGTATCAGCCGTCCAAGCTCAGTTGATGCGTACCCCTATGCCCAGTCAGGAACTAATCGATCCGTTGCGCGGCGTATTAGCCCGATTAATGGCTGAGATAACACCTGGCGACATCAAATACAGCTTCTTCTGCGCCAGTGGCACGGAGGCGATTGAAGGTGCAATCAAATTAGCAAAGATGTATACCAAAAAAACTGGCTTCATCGTGGCAGTGAAGGCTTTTCATGGCAAGACAATGGGATCGCTGAGCATGATGGGTAAGGCGGATTACCGGCAGCCGCCAGGCACCCTCTATGGCGGACCTGTATACCATGTGCCATTTGGCGATGCAGAGGCAGTTGAGCGACAACTGGATATATGCAAGAAAGTCGGGATTGAAATTGCAGCCTGTTTGTTTGAACCTATCCAGGGTGAAGCAGGCGCTATTGTTCCACCAGATGATTTCTGGCCTCGGATACGCCAAGCAACAAAAGATTATGGTGTTCTGCTGATTGCTGATGAGGTGCAGACTGGTCTTGGCAGAACAGGAAAACTATGGGGGGTGGAACATTGGAATGTGGTTCCAGATATCCTCGCAGTGGCAAAGTCGCTGGGCGGTGGAGTCATGCCAGTAAGCGCCTTCTGCTCAACGGAAGAGATTTGGCAATGCATGATGTACCCCAATCCCTTCATTCATACGACAACCACGGGCGGCGGCGCGTTAGCATGCAGCGCAGCCATCGCTGCTATCAATGTGATATTGCGAGATAAGCTGTGGGAACAGGCAGCTGCAAAAGGTGATTATTTCATACCCAAATTGAAAGCACTTGCAAGCCAATACCCACAAATCTATGAAAGTATTACAGGGAAGGGATTGCTGATAGGCCAACATTTGCATGACCCTGAGGTTGGATATAAAGTTGCGGCTGGCTTGTTCAAACGCGGTGTGTTGGTAGCAGGAACACTGACCAGCGCTCATACAATTCGTATCGAACCGCCATTGGTTATCACCTATGAACAATTGGATGAAGTGCTTAACCGTTTATCTGATACGCTTGCCGAAGTAAGTAAAACGTTATAGACTATAGGGGCAGGTGTTGAATTTCACCTGCCCACATTTCAACTTCATCTTAAAAAAGATTTAAATCAACTAAATCGATCAGGAGGAAGGATATGAAAGCATTATTAGTTGGTGTTGGGGGGGTAGGTGAAGCGATAGCTGTTATTGCAAAACCGCGCCCTTGGGTAAAACAAATCGTTTTATCTGATTATAACCTTGAACGGGCAAAAGAAGTTCAAGCAAAGTTAGGTGATCATGAACGTTTTCCTGTCGAATGGATCGATGCCAATGAACGGGATCAAATTATCAATCTGGCGAAAAAATATAAAGTCGACTTAATCATGAATGCTTGTGATCCTTCGTTTAATGAACCGATTTTTGATGCAGCTTTTGAATATGGATGCAATTATATGGATATGGCAATGACATTATCTTCACCGCATCCTGAAGAACCGTTCAAGAAGACTGGCGTAAAACTTGGCGATTATCAATTCGAGCGTGCCAACGCATGGGAAAAGAAAGGTATTTTAGCACTGCTGGGATTAGGGGTTGAACCAGGCATGGCGGATGTGTTTGCTCGATACGCACAGGATTATCTTTTCGATGAAATCGAGGAGATTGGAGTTCGTGATGGGGCAAACCTGGAAGTACGCGGTTTCGAATTTGCTCCGAACTTTTCTATATGGACAACGATTGAAGAATGTTTAAATCCTCCAGTAATTTGGGAGAAGGATAAAGGCTGGTTCACAACTGAACCATTCTCAGAACCGGAGATTTTTGAATTCCCAGAAGGTATTGGGAAGGTAGAATGTGTAAATGTAGAGCACGAAGAAGTTTTGCTTGTGCCTCGCTGGATAAAATGCAAGCGGGTTACTTTTAAATATGGATTAGGCGACCAATTCATTGGGGTGTTAAAAACCATTAAGATGCTGGGTTTGGATAATAAAAACCTCATCAAAGTAAAGGATGTTATGGTTGCTCCTCGGGATGTTGTTGCTGCCTGCCTGCCTGATCCCGCGCACCTTGGCGACCGCATGTTTGGAAAAACTTGTGCTGGCACCTGGGTTAAGGGCATAAAAGATGGGAAACCCCGTCAGGTATATATCTATCAGGTTGCGGATAACGAAGAATGCATGAAAAAATTTGGATGTCAGGCAGTGGTAGCACAAACTGGATTCAATGCCGTTATCGGGTGGGATTTACTCGAGCATGGAATATGGAAAGCAACCGGTGTTTTAGGCCCAGAAGCGTTCGATCCAGTTCCATTTATGGAAAAAATGAAAGACTATGGATTCCCATATGGGATTAGGGAAATGTAAATATTGAGCAAGGTTTTACATTTTTCATGGATATCGTAAAGAGAAGAGGAGAATTTGAGATGGAACTACGAGCGTATGAACATGCAGGTCTGATTATTGGCGGGATAATAATTATCCTGATTATACGCATGATCATTGGCTGGTGGGCTTCTAAAAAAGTCGAAAACAATATTGATTATGTTCTTGCCGGCAGGCGTTTGCCATTATGGATGGCAGCGCCATCGATCATGGCAACCTGGTTTGCAGCCGAAACGTTGATGGGGTCTGCTAATGAAGCGTATCAATATGGTTTTCAAGGTGTAGTATTTGATCCCTTTGGAGCCACAATGTGTCTGGTTATTGCAGGCATCTTTGTTGTCCGCCTGGCACGGCGCGCCCAATATGTTACGATAATGGATTTCTTCCAGCATCGTTATGGTACAGCTATGTCGGTCATTGGTACCGTCACGCAGATTATCACCTATTTTGGTTGGACCGCAGCGCAAATCGTGGCAGGCGGCGCGGTATTACAAGCTCTCTTGGGTTGGCCACTATCATGGGGCATGATCCTGGTAACTGTCATTGTAACTTTATACACATTGATGGGTGGGCTGTGGGCAGATACAGCGCTGGATTTCATGCAAATGTTCCTTACTTCGATTGGCTTGGTAATTATTACTGTTGCCATCATAGTCAGTGTGGATGGCTGGCGCAACATGATCGGTTTAGCAGGAGCACAATATACAACGAACACGTTTGCAATCTGGCCAACCGCTGAGGATGGGTATTATGGTTATTTTGGGGTGCATGGTTGGTTTTATTATATTGCTGCTTGGCTTTCCCTTGGCCTTGGCGCTATCCCTGCACAGGATTATTTACAGCGCACATGCGCAGCTAAAAATGAGAGTACAGCAGTTAAAGCTACGTTTCTGGCAGGCGCGCTTTATTTAGGATTTGGTGTTCTTTCTCCATTAATTGGTGTTGTTGCTTATGGAGCCCTTGGACCTGAAATAAGCGGGGCGGGATCGGAAAATATCCTCATACTGATGGCAATGAAATATTTACCTCCAGCATTGGTGGCGGTTTTTGTGGCAGTAATTACATCTGCCTTAATGAGCACATCCGACAGCTCATTGCTTGCAGGTGCCACCATGTTCACCGAAAACATCGTCAAGGTCTTTAAACCAGATCTATCAGATAAAGATTCATTACGACTTACTCGTATATCTTTACTGATAAGCGGGGTTTTAAGTTTGTTAATTGCTTTATTTGCCTCAACAATCTACAAGCTGGCAGTTATGGCAAATACGTCAATTCTGGTTGGGATGGCAGCCCCTTATTTGATTGGAATGTATTGGAAGAAAGCCAATCATTCGGGTGCATTGGCATCCTTTTTCAGCGGTATGATTTCATGGGTTGTACTTACATTAGGCTGGATGTATACCTACGTTCTGCCAGTAATATATGAAGGCGAGATGACAGATGAAGTGATCTGGGATTCGATATATATTGCATCAGCTCCTGCCTTTTTCATCTCGGTGATATTTCTTTTTGTGGTATCTTGGCTTACCCAAAAGAAAGATCCACCTAAAGAACTCACGGATATCAATGGTAAACCAGTGGACACGAAGAATGTCTTTGCCTGGAGCAAGGCTCCTGAGTATGAATGAAATATATTAATAGCGTATAAGGAGTATATTATGCCCTACGGATACACAGGACAGATATTGCATGTAGATTTATCACGGGGAAAATTGACAACAGAAACCCCGCCCGAATCGTTTTATCGAAAGTATATGGGCGGGAGTGCAATGGGATTGTATTATATCTTACGGGATATGCCCCCCGGCGTCGATCCACTAGCACCAGAGAATGTATTAACGATAATGGCGAGCGTTGTCACGGGTGCGCCAATATCTGGTCAAAGCCGGATAAATATCAATGCTAAATCTCCCATGAGCGGAGCAATTGGCGATTCGCAGGGGGGTGGTTTTTTCCCTGCTGAATTGAAATTCGCCGGTTATGATGGAATTGTTGTTAAGGGACATTCACCCACCCCGGTATATCTTTCGATTATCGACGGAAAAGCAACGCTTCATGATGCTTCTCATTTACTCGGTAAATTCACCGGTGAAGTAGATGCAATTTTAAAGGAAGCCGTTGGTGATCCGAAGGCGGAAATTCTTCAACATGGCATTTCGGCAGAGAAGGGAGTACTATTTTCCAGTGTGGTCAATATGTCCAACAGGAATAATGGCAGAACCGGAATGGGGTTAGTTATGGCGAGTAAAAACCTGAAAGCCATTGTTGTCCGGGGAAAACAAAAAGTCGAAGTGGCTTATCCGGATAAAATTGCCGCACTGAATAAATCTGGACCAGCCCTTATGAGTGAGAATCCTGATATGGACGGTTTGGGGAAATTGGGCACTGCTAGTGTAGTGATGTTCCAAAACTCGATTGGCACACTTCCTACTTATAATTACAATGCAGGACAATTCGATCGATGCGAAGACATAAGCGGTGAAACCCTATATGATACAGTCTTAAAGAAACGCGATACCTGTTTTGGCTGTATCGTAAGATGTAAACGTGTGGTGGAAATCGCTGAAGGCCCATATCAGACAGATCCGCATTATGGAGGACCTGAATACGAAACGTTGTCTACATTTGGTTCATATTGCGGGATAAATAATCTTGCTGCCATTTGCAAAGCTAATCAAATCTGTAATATGTATGGCGTTGATACTATATCCTGCGGGGCAACCATTGCGTTTGCTATTGAATGCTTTGAGAAAGGCATCATTGGATTAAAGGAAACCGGTGGTTTAGCACTGAGATATGGTGATCCGGATATTATGCTGGAAGTGTTAGATCAAATAGTGAATAATACTGGACCTTTAGGGATGGTTCTTTCGCAAGGATCAGCAAGGGCTGCAAAGGTGTGGGGTCCTGAATCTGAGAACTGTTTAATCACTGTGAAAAATGAAGAAGCGCCTGCTCACATGCCTCAAGCCAAAAAGTCATTGGCTGTCATCTACGCAGTTAACCCATTTGGTGCTGATCACCAATCCAGCGAGCATGATCCGTTTTATGAAGAAGGATCCACACCACTATATTTAAATCGTTTAGCGCAATTGGATTTAAAAGATCCTACGGCACCTGGAAACCTGGGGCCTGAAAAAGTTCGCTTTGGTGCATACACCCAGATTTTTTATAGTATGCTGGATACCTTGGAGTTGTGCCAGTTTGTTTGGGGACCAGCCTGGACGCTGTATGGACCAGCAGAAACTGTAGAATTTGTCAAAGCAGTCACCGGATGGGAAGTAAGCCTTTATGAGTTGATGAAAGTTGGTGAAAGACGGCTCAATATGCTGCGTGTATTCAATGCCCGGGAGGGCTTTGACCGAAGCGATGATAAACTGCCTAAAAAGTTCTTTGTTCCACTGGTTGGAACTGGTCCCAGCGCGGGTGTCGCTATCGAAAAGACTGAATTCGAAGCAGCTTTGGATACTTATTATCAGATAATGGGTTGGACAAA
>JAAZNS010000004.1 GCA_012798185.1 Chloroflexota bacterium
CCGCTCAGGAAGCATGTGCAGAAAGGCGTCTATCGAAAAATACAAATATGGCTCATCCAGGATTTCCTGTAATTGCCGGGCAATGGCAGCCTTCCCTGAACTGGATGTTCCATTCAAGAAGATGATTTTTCCTTTTGCCATTGTTCAGCTCCAACAAATGTAATATTTACAATTGAGAAGTGCAATTAGGGCACCGCGTTGCTTTGACAGAAATGGTTGATGTGCAAAAAGGACATTCTTTGGTGGTTGGTTCAGTTGGGGTCTCTTTTGCTTTTTGTAAACGATTAGCTGTGCGTACAATCAGGAAGATGACGAAAGCGACAATTAGAAAATCAACGACCGTATTGAGAAAAAGACCGTAATTAAGAGTTGGCGCTCCAGCTGTTTGAGCTTCTGCCAGACTTTTATATGGGGTTCCAGAGAGATTAATAAACAAATTACTAAAATCAACTTTACCGAGCAGCAGACCGATTGGCGGCATGAAAATATCATTGACAAAGGAGGTGATTATTTTTCCGAAGGCACCGCCGATAATTACTGCGACTGCCAGATCGAGCACATTGCCGCGCATGATGAATTCTTTGAATTCTTTAAACATGATTTTCTCTCCTGATAATTGTCTAACAACACCTTATCTACTTAGCAAGCTTGGGTGAGTTTTAGAATTATTGGTTTAATGGTACTCAGCACTCTCGTATACCGAAAATTCAGAGCTTTCATTTCAATGCCTGAGTAGGTTTAAAATTTCAAGCATCACCATGAAGCTGCATAATTTATTTTATTTCATTTCATATAATAGGGGCAATAGTTTATTCGAATTATGTTAATCAATTTCTAAATTAAGACCAATCTCCGGATTGAATTCATGAAATGACCATATGAGAAAAACCGTAGTACTTGGAAGCTATTTTTAATCGAAAATCGATTTTGGTGGCTGATTCTTCTCTTTAAAAGTTGAAACAATTTATAAGTTGCGAATCCTGTCTGTTGCCTTGGGAATACCATTTTGTACCGGATGCCAGGCGCCTTGATGAAAGACTTCGTAGTTACGAAAACAACATAGAATGCCTTGCGCTTTCCATGGATCTTGATGATCCATTAATTGAAAGTGTAAGTGGGGCGCTGTTGAATTACCGGAATGACCAATATTCGCCAAATGCTGACCTGCGATAACTCTATCGCCAGATGAGACATTAATCGAACCGGTTTGAGCATGGGCATAGACTACATATCCCTCATGGCTTTCAATGATGATATAGTTACCAATCAGTGATCGCAGCTCTGTGATTTGTTTTGAATTGAATAACCTGGCATTCTTGACAAGGATGGAGAAATCCCTGGCAAGGTGAACGGGATCCCGCTCTGGCCAGCCGTCTTCAGCCTGCACAACCACCCCTGCTGTCGAAGAGAAGATGGGTTGTCCCCAACCAAAACATTCCTGCAATCGGACGCCGAGGATAAGATAATAGAGCAGGCTATGCTGATAGAAACGTCTGCTTCGGTTTTTGGGATTGACCCCTACAAAATCATACGCATATCTCTGCCCAAACATATCAGTCCCGTGGCTTGGGACTTTCGAGCCGGGTGTGTTGGGGGTAACCCATTCACCTCGAAGAGGAAAATCGATAATAACAGGATTTTTCATATATCAACGGTAATTACTCAGCTAGCTTGACAAAGTATTTCTATTAAACCCTTGGTGCCGTAATATCTGACAATTGATTCAACACAGTGAAGAGTTGATGTGCAAATTCGATGTGAGTTAATAGTTGTTGGGTGAAATTACCCAAAAGTGCATTACAATCTATCTCTTTTTTTTAATTATGATGATCAACACGGCGAATAATTCTAAGAATCAAATAAGTCAGCCAGCGGGAAGGCTCACGTTTTTGTCCAAAATCCCAGCCTTTCCAAACTGTCCAGATAGACTCGGGAGTATACCGTCCCTGATCATCTGCTTTTGATTTTACAATTGCCAGCATTTCTTGAAAACGTGCATCCTGGTGAGCGAAATCGAATTGGGAGAGTACGTCTAAAACATGAATGATATCGAACCAAACCAGAGGAGCTTTTAGTTTGCGGAAGTCGGTTCCCATACGAAAAAGATAAGGGTGTTCTTGATGGCTGTGCTGCCAAAGATCTAAGAGACATTCAACACCCGTAAAGCATGCACTGCTGGAGTGCTGCTCCGGAAAAACTGCCAGGGTTTTTAACATTATCAATGTAGCAAAAGGACAGGGATCTTCCTTTTTCCCCGGCCCATGAAATTTTCTCAGGTTTTTTGAAGCGGCGCACGGCCAGCCGTTTTCTCGAACAAGATTTGCCAGATATTTCACCGCTGCCAGTACACGAGATTCATGACTCAAACCGAATTTGGCGAGCGCATAACACAATAACGGCGCATCGCATAGCATCCAGGCTAGTTCGTCTTTTCCACTGCCGCCGAAAACTGTGGGAATATTCTCTAATATTTGGAAGGGTCCTTCATCGGATTGGTGTGTCAGGATTGGCGTTATGATATTTTCGACATTTGGGTCGCTGTGAAGCAATCCAATATCAGCGAGAAAGGTAAGCAGATGAATTGGATGTCCTGCGTTTTTGTGGTTATTTAAAACTTTCCATGGCCAACCCTGTAAATCTTCGACGAATTGTTTAATTTGAGGAGCATTTATCATTGCTTGCCGGGCGGCTTTTACTTCAGCATCAGTTTCTGGCTGGCAAAGCAAATTAATGCGGGTATTGTACTCCACCCATGGATCCCCTTCCAATAACCACACCAAATCGTTTTGCATAATTTTCCTCCTTCGATGAATTACTATAGTTCAATTAAAACCGCGGAAAATCAAGATTTACATAATAAAATAATATTACATGCCATGATCCCTAGCGTCGAACCGGTATTGACACCAGCTACATTCAGGATTTGGATCGGGAGGTTCGGGGTTTTCTAGAACCGCAACAACTTTCTGTAAAAACCGTAAAAAACCCATGGTATCTTTGGGGCATTCCAGCCAGGTTGCATTCCCGATATATGCGATCGTATCCTGAAGGATACGATCCATTGCGATTGGCTCTACGCATAATAAACCCAGACGGCTGATTGGATTTAAACCAAAATCTCCGGGTTTTGGATTTTCCAAGGCATAGGCATAAGCATGCAATTGGCGGCTATAAAAGGGGATGTGTTCTGGTCTTGCTTCCGATGTTTTAAAATCGACCACACCATAAGTTTGATCGACAAATTCAAGAACAATATCAAACTTGCCTCTGATAAAACAAGCCGTGTTGAGCTCAGGGAATTGAATAAGCTCGGAGGTTACCCATTTCTCGCCAAAGCGTACTACGCCCTCCGGCAACGATGAGGAAATCAGGGAAGCAGATTTTCCTGCGAAGAATGATTTCATTAGCTTGTCAATACGATTAAATATTTTTGGAAAAGCCCCCCAAGGACGGTTGATGTTGTGAACAACTTTTAAATAAAAGCAGCGGGGGCATTCATCCCATAAAAAGGTCAGATCAGAAGGGCTTAGTTTCCAGGGGGCAGGCATGAGTTTGGCTTATTAGAGCATTCCCTTATACATGCCGCCGTCTACGGTGAGCATAATTCCGGTGAGGTATGAAGCCGCGGGTGAAAGCAGGAAAACAGCCACATTGGCAAATTCTTGAGGGGTCGCCATTCTGCCTAGTGGACTATCCTGGATTTGTTTGGCTATTTCTTCTTCAATTGTTGTGCCGTTGGCTTTTGCCCGTTGTTCCATCAGGTATCGAACCCGTTCGGTATCAGTCCAGCCAGGCAGGATAGAGTTAAAACGGATTCCTTCCGAACCTAATTCCATGGCAAGCGTTTTCGTCAGTCCTACCACTGCCGAGCGGATACTGTTCGATAAAATAAGATTAGGAATTGGTTGTTTAACCGAATAAGAAGTGAGGGTCAATACACTGGGAGATTTGGATTGACGCAGAAAGGGAAGCGCCGCCCGGATAAGCCGCACATGTGACATAAAAACAAGCTCGAAGGCAGAATACCATGCTTTTTCATCAAAATCTTCGAATTTTCCGGCGGGTGGTCCTCCCGAATTAGTCAATAATAAATCAATGCCCCCCAATGCGGCTGCCGTTTTTTCGATAATTTCTCCGGCAGTTCCGGGAATACCTACATCTCCTGGAATTGAAATTACTTGAACGCCGGTTTGTTTTTTGATATTATCTGCAGCTTTGGCTGCATTATCGGCATTACGGCTGTTCAATGCAATGTGGCAGCCTTCTCGAGCTAAACTCAACGCAGCAGCGTAGCCCAAACCACGGCTGGCGCCTGTAACTAAAGCGCGTTTCCCATTTAGGTGTAAATCCATTCTATCCTCCGTGACCAAGTGATAAAAAAATGAGTAAATTCGTTGTATAAAAAATATCGCGAAAAGCAGTCAGCCGAAAGCAATACCGCAAACCATGTATTCTCTCCGCTTGTGGTATAGGAGAGATAGTCAATTATTTAAGGATCTCAATATGGTCATCTACCAGCGTCAGATCATGCCAGTTCTTTTCAACCCAGGCAGGGATCACCTGCAAGGCTTGTTGGGTATGGGTATGGTCATTGGAGACCAGAGCGCAGGCGATCATTGTGTCATGCCAGATGTCATGATAGCCTATCTCAGCGACCGAAATATTGAATTCCCGGTGAAGGCGGTTGATAAGCGGTTTTATGCGGCTGCGTTTCTCTTTCAAAGAAGCACAGCCAGGCAGCTGCAGATGAAGCGTTAGTAATCCAATCCACATTTTATATAAGATACATCATAAATAGTTCGCAGGTTATTAATTTTCCCAAGTTTCTGATAGTGATTTCCTATAACAGCAATAGCTCAGGACGCTTGGGTGAGTTCCCGAATATGAGGTGTTTGAAGGTATACATCATGCGCAAACATCTCATATTCTAAGTTTTTCCACCATAGCTTTGGTATTTATCTTTATCATTATACTTTTGTGATTTGTTTTCGGAAAGCTTGAAATTTGTTGGGATTACAGAAAAATGGCGCATAAATTTTATGGGTTTCAGTAGATTTTTTTGGATATATCGGTATAATTCAAATATGGATTCGAAACGAATACTTTGGGTTCTAGTTATTGGATTGCTATTGATCATAGGGGTGATGGTTTTTTCGGGCTTATATATGGTGCGCGAGAGTATGCAGCGTGCGGAACAGGCGATTCGTCCGGTAAGTGACCTTACCAGTAATGTGGCAACACAGGTTGCTCAGGTGCTGCATCCAACACCGACAGTATTGCCCGATCCGGTAACGATCATTCACAGTGTACGCTCAATGGCACGCCTGGAAACCATCCAATACACTGTAGAGAAAATTATTACTGCAGAAACTGGGCAGGGTTCTTTTGGTTTTCTATTTGGTGACAAGTTGATCCTGGTGGCGCATGGGATAGTCATCGCTGGGATTGATTTGGAGAAAATCACCGCCGATGATATGTGGCTGCAAAAAGGGGTTTTATATGTAAAATTGCCCGATGCTGAGGTGTTTGTGGCAACTTTGGATAACTCGAAATCTTATATTTATAATCGTGAAACGGGAATATTAACGCATGGCAGTGTCGATTTGGAAACCACAGCCCGGCGAGCAGCCGAAGAAGAGATTAAAAAAGCAGCCATCACCGATGGGATTCTGGCTCAGGCAGATACGAATGCCAAATTGTATCTCGAGCGGTTATTCTTGCAGCTTGGTTATCCCGATGTGATATTTATCGATTCGACGCCACATAAATAACAAGATCAAGTTCAGGTTTTTTCCAGCCATTGGGGATTAGCATATTTTTCGGACATCAGGGTTTCAGCCCGCTCCAACTCATTTTCGGTCGGTTCTCCTGAGATTAGTTTCAGATTCAATGCTTTTTCGAAAGCAGTGCAAAAAACGCGGGCAACTTCATCCCATGCAACATGTTTTTTAGCGACACTTTCCAGAGTTGCAGCTCGGTTAAGTAGGCGTTCGGCTGCATTGAGTCGATCCGAATCGCTGGCGTATATTAGCACCTGGGTGATGCGGGTAAGATCGCCCCATAATGGAAACGAGCCGTGCTGTAAAACACCTTCTTTACGGCGAGCCTGAGCGCTGCCAATCAATTTTTTCCCCTGCACAGTAATCTCATAATTCGAAGGAACTTCGAAACAAATCGGCTGTATTGGCATCGATCCATTGCTGTTTTGAAGGGGGATTTGAGACAATGATGAATTTTGATTTACCTGCGGTTTTTCACGGGCTTCGGCTGGCACACCAAGAAGGTGTAAAGCAAGCAGCAACGCTTGAGAGAGCTGCCGATAACTTTCTAGCACACTGCCTGCCAACCGCGGTTCATCAAGCGGGCCGCACACGGAGTAGGTCAGCTCATCCGTGTGCAGGATAGCGCGACCTCCG
>JAAZNS010000005.1 GCA_012798185.1 Chloroflexota bacterium
ATAGAATATGAACGATATAACTTACACTTCATCTGAACTATTGACCATCAATGCCGCTCGTTTATTAAGAGATGGCGATGTCGTTTTTGTAGGGGTCGGGCTGCCGAACCTGGCATGTAATTTAGCACGGCGCACCCATGCACCCAACCTGGTGATGATCTATGAAGCCGGGGTGATTGGCGCGCAGCCAGCGCGTTTACCTCTTTCCATTGGCGATCCAACTTTGGTAAGCGGGGCGCTGTCGGTGTGCAGCATGTATGATATTTTTGCTTTTTACCTGCAACGCGGCAATGTCGATGTGGGCTTCTTGGGTGGAGCGCAAATCGACCGTTATGGTAATATTAATGCAACGGTTATCGGGGATTACGCCCACCCTAAAGTGCGGCTGCCCGGCTCTGGTGGATCCATGGAAATTGCTGCCTGGGCAAACCGCTGCTACATCCTTACCCCGCATCAAAAACGGCGTTTTCCTGAGAAGGTACACTTCAGAACATCTGCTGGATTTTTAGGCGGAAGGTCTGAACGGGAGGCTGCCAAGTTGCGTGGCGCGGGTCCCCTGGCAGTAGTAACTGACCTGGGTGTGATGGAGCCGGATGAGAACGGTGAATTGATATTAACGGCTTTACATCCTGGCGCCAGCGTTGATCAAGCGCGTGAAAATACCGGGTGGGATTTAAAAGTTGCCTCGAATTTAAAGACCACAAAACCCCTGACAGTTGAAGAGTTAACCATATTACGCAACGAATTGGATCCGGATCGAATTTATCTTAAGGGAGGAGAATAACCATATCTCCTATATCTCCCCGATTTGTTTTAAGCCGCATATTTATCTCACCCGGCGAGAAACGTCTACGCGCCGGGTGGCGGCTTTTAGGGCAAAGCATTATATTTTTGGGGCTTCTGCTGACATTTGAATTGGTTGTCGTATTCATTCAAGGGGAAAAATATTCCGGTTTTACTTTCATCAGTCAGGTTACGTCTTTTTTGGCTATCACGCTTTCTGTTTTTATTGCTAGAAGACTGTTTGACCGACGTTCGATCAAGAGTTTGGGATTAGCCTTAAACTCAAAAATGGCTGTGGATATTTTAATGGGCATAATAATTGGGGGGGTGATGATGGGATTGATTTTTTTCATCGAATGGCGCATGGGATGGCTGCACATCGATGGATTTGCATGGAAAACCAAACCTTATGCGCAAGTCGTGCTCGATACAATTTTTATGCTGGTATTTTTTTGTTTAATAGGCTGGCAGGAAGAATTATCCCATCGCGGTTATCAATTGCAAAACCTAGCTGAAGGTTTGAATTTAAAATGGGCAGTTATTCTCTCTTCTGGAATTTTTGCATTTCTTCACCTGGCAAATCCGGTAGTCACATGGACTGGAATAATTGGCATTTTCCTTGCGGGATTATTTCTGGCGTATGGTTACCTTACCACCCGTCAATTATGGCTGCCAATCGGGTTGCACATCGGATGGAATTTTTTTGAAAGCACTCTATTTGGTTTTCAGGTGAGCGGTGTTTCGGGTTTTCCGCGGCTGATTATCCAAACCGTTCGAGGAAATCCGTTGTTCACCGGCGGTGATTTTGGACCGGAGGGGGGATTGGTTTTACTGCCGGGTATCTTGCTGGGAATTATCCTTGTTTATCTTTATACACGTAATCGTAATTAATTGTTTTTCTGACTTAATACTCCCCATGGCTTTTTTCGTTGCATTAACTCCAATTTTGTTAATTCTCATTCTTATGGTGGGATTTAAATGGAGTGCTTCCCGGGCAGGTGCAGCGGGATATCTTTGGGTATTATGGACAGCAATTCTTTTTTTTGGAGCAAATGCAACTTTATTGGCTTATGCCCACGCCAAAGCCTTATTATTATCTATCGATGTTTTAATGATTATTTGGGCAGCATTTTTACTCTACCGGGTGACGGATGAGGCTGGCGCTATCAAAGCGATTGGGGAGTCATTACCCCACCTAACGAACGAACGGGGTATGCAGGCATTGATAATTGGGTGGGTTTTTGCTACTTTTTTGCAGGGGGTGGGAGGTTTTGGCGTTCCGGTAGCAGTAACCGCTCCCATGATGGTTGGGCTGGGTTTCTCTCCGCTCGCGGCAGTAATCAGTGCTTCCATTGGGCATGCTTGGGGAGTCACTTTTGGCTCGATGGGGTCATCTTTTCAGGCGTTGATTGCCACCACCAACTTGTCTGATTATTCCTTAGCGCCGTTTTCTGCGTTATTCCTTGGTATTGCCGGTTTGGCAGGTGGATTTATGGTTGCTTTTATTTGCAGCGGCTGGAAATCAATACGCCGTTTATGGCTGGCGATTATAATTATCGGTACAGTGATGGGCGCAACGCATTACCTAACTGCAATCAGCCGTTTATGGAATATGGCTTCTTTTGTTGCTGGGATTGCAGGATTGGTTATGATCTTTCCTTTGGCACGTTTATTTCCAGGGGAGAAGATCGACAATGGAATTTTAAGATGGAAATCCTTATTAATCGCATTGTCAGGATACCTGGTACTGGTGGCTGTAATCTTGTTGGTTCAGGTTTATCCGCCCATGAAACAACTGCTGGGTAAAATAATCCTTTCATTTGATTTCCCGGAAATATCGACCTCCTCAGGTTTACTGAGAAATACACCTTTTATTACACCCGCAGGGTCGGGCAGGAAAATTTCATTGTTCAACCATACCGGGATGGTGTTGTTTTATACTTCGGTTTTTGCTTATCTGGTTTATCGATGGTTGGGGTGTTATTCACCAGGTTCTGTGCAAAGGATCATTTCAGGAACATTGAAAAGTGTACTTTCTCCCAGCGTCAGCATTACATCTATGATCACAATGGCGGTTATTATGGAAATTGTGGGCATGACCGATATCCTGGCGCGCGGGATGGCAGGCAGTGTGGGAGCGTTGTTTCCGATCATCTCTCCCTGGATTGGTGCATTAGGAGCGTTTATCACGGGAAGCAATACAAACTCGAATGTTTTATTTGCCGGGCTGCAAATGCAAACAGCGTTATTGCTCCAACTTAATAAAACAATCATCCTAGCCGCGCAAACAGCCGGGGGAGCATTGGCTTCGGTTTTAGCCCCCACGAAAATTATTGTAGGAGCCAGCACAGCGCGTATGGCAGGCAGAGAAGGCGAGATCATGCGTTCACTCGTCCCGTATATTGGCTTTTTAATCTTGTTGATTAGTGCCCTTACAGTTGTCTTTCTCCGGGTTCTTTAATCAATCATTCACAGAATATATGATATGGGTCTTTTGAACAGACTGAAAAAATCGAGACAATTGGGCAATTTTATAGTTTTTATTTTAATGACTTTGCCTTCAATAGGATTATTCATAGCTGCGAAAGCTGAGGCGGTCAATTGGATTTGGATATTGATCGGTATGGTTATTTTAGGGAATATCACTGCATTACTATTGAAATAAGGATAACTTGCATTAAAATGTGAATGTTATTTTTATCGATGATGGTATTGTGAAATCCCTCTTTGGGAGATGAATAATGGATGTTCAATTCCAATACAGGCAGATATTCAATTCTGAACCGCGATGGCTGGTGCGCGGACCTGGCAGAGTGAACCTGTTGGGTGAACATGTAGATTATAACGGTGGACCTGTTCTCCCTGTTGCTATCGATCAGGCTGTGTGGATCGCTGCAGGGGTTTCTTCATCCGAACTGATCACACTCCATGCCCTGGATTTACAAGAACGAGTATCATTTCGAGTAAAAAACCTTGAAGAAAAAAAAGACATCGATGGGAAACCTTTACCTGCCTGGGCATATTATCCGGCTGGGGTAGCCTGGATATTAGATCAGAATGGATTCAAAATCGAGGGGATCAATGCTGCTTACTCATCGAATATTCCTATGGGATCCGGGTTGAGTTCATCAGCTGCCATTGAGGTCGCTTTTGCTGTGTTATGGCAGACCATAAGCGGCTGGCAGTCTGATCGATTGAATTTGGCGCTGTTGTGTCAGAAAGCGGAAAATGAATATGTTGGTGTAGCATGTGGGATCATGGATCAATTTGCCACAGCCTGCGGTGTGAAAGATCATGCGCTCTATTTCGATACCCG
>JAAZNS010000059.1 GCA_012798185.1 Chloroflexota bacterium
TAAATTTTTTAAACCTTTCGAATATTATTTCTTCAGGATACTTTGCATCATCTGAGTTAATAATTAAATCTGCTCCAAGTCTATCAACCAGATTGTTAAACAATTCCTCCTGATTTACCCCATGATATGTATCAATGATAACAATTACTCTTTTTTTACCCCCCAATTCATTCTTAATTCTATTTTTCAGAACATTGCGAATTTGCTCATATCCCTTTTCCGAAGATAAACCTTCCAACTTTGAAACAGGATTAAGATTGAAATTCGGTTTTCTATTTTTATAAAACACGAGAGTCTCCTAAAGTGATATTGTTATTATGTCATGTCATAGTGAAATATACTTCTTTTTTTATTCCTTGTCAATAAAAGAATATGGTTCGAACTCCTCGTTTTTAATTTATCCCGAATATCCCGCAATAAAGTATTAGCGACTCCAATTCTTATTACAACAAAATCTTCAATACGGGTTCTGATTAAAAATATTTTGGCTTGGCTGACTCATACCAGAATTTTTGACAGCAATCAATATTTTCACATAATCAATCTCAAAATTTTTCTATGGTCTTTTTTATATAAAGAACCGATATAATTTATCGGCCAATTAAGGCGGGCATAAATAAAATGCGAAACAAAATATTAGCAAATATCGATAGCCGGGATGATTATCTTGATAAAGTTACCGTAGGAAAACGAAAGCTGCACGATGCAAAAATCCTACTGGTTGACTATGATCCCTATTGGGCTGTTTTATTTGAGCGCGAAGCAAAGAGGATTAGGAAAACCCTTGGTGATAAGGTAAAGCAAATACAGCATGTGGGTTCCACTTCCGTGCCAGGCTTGTGTGCCAAACCGATTATCGATATCCTGCTGATCGTGGCTGATTCTTCCGATGAGCCAGTTTATGTACCAGAATTGGAAGCAGCCGGTTACACCCTGCGTATCCGAGAACCGGACTGGTTCCAACATCGTTT
Organism: Chloroflexota bacterium; assembly: GCA_012798185.1. Taxonomy (GTDB): domain Bacteria; phylum Chloroflexota; class Anaerolineae; order Anaerolineales; family UBA4823; genus JAAZNS01. The sequence continues at coordinate 972 of JAAZNS010000059.1, forward strand.
GTTCAACGGTCCGGATACAGATATCCATCTTCACGTTTTCAGCGAAGGTTCACCCGAAGCTGAACGATTGCTGCGCTTTCGAGATTGGCTGCGAACCCATGCGGATGACAGGCAGCTTTATGCGGATGCCAAGCGTGTATTGGCACAGAAAACATGGAAATACATGCAAGATTACGCAGATGCAAAAACGGAGGTTGTGCAGGAAATTCTAAAGCATGCGCTTATCGACCAGTGATCAATCCGGGGGAGTAAAAGGTTTATAAAGAGGATTCACTCTGCGCAGCAAGCGGTAAGAAAAAGGGGTGAATCCGAAAGTTGGCCAATAGCGGGAAGCTTCTAAATTAGTAATGCGCCAATCGGTAAAGATGCGATCATGCCCCTGTTCACGAGCAACGTTTAGAATATGGGTAAATAAAGCGCGCCCGATACCCCTCCCTCTATACGCTGGATGGGTGGCACCAATCGAAAAGTGTGCCGCCTTCGAAGCACCAAGATAATGGATCGCGCCAATTTCTTCACCACAAATGCTCACATACGAAACGATCTCTTCTTCATCTAGTGCCACCCAGGTGGTCGAGGTATCATCATTTGCCAGTTCCACATAAGCCGGTTTTATGTTTTCAAGGTGTTCCGCAGGTACAGGAGCCCAAACCGGGGCTTGGTTGAGATGTTCCGCAATCCAATGGCACTTTGCAGCAAGCTGGTCGGCATCATCAGGCTTCACTTGCCGCATGGAAAAGCCAGCGGGCAAGGAGATCTCTTTTTTTTCTTCCTGCAAAGAAGCAACTGCATACACCTGTTCCTGTCCAAAGCTTAAAGAAAAAGCTGCCTGCAGCCAATCTGCCACCGCCGGGCAGATCAGATAGTGATTGAGA
>JAAZNS010000060.1 GCA_012798185.1 Chloroflexota bacterium
AGGCACTTTGGTGATCGATGGTTCCATATGGAATCTAAAGGATATCAGCATTTTAAAGCATCCGATTATTTTACAGATCACAGGGGGGTATATTCAAGAATTCCAAGGAGGCTTTGAAGCTGAATGCTTGGAAAAATATTTACGCCAAGGAAATAATCCCGATGCTTTATTAATTGATCATGTTTGTTATGGTTTTAACCCGGGTGTAACCCGATTGAGCGGCCGTTTTTTAGAAGACGAGCGTTTATTTGGTTCGATAGAATTCGGGATAGGCGCCACCACTTACGGTTCGCCAGTGCATCTCGATGGTATATGTCTCAATCCCTCAATTTGGCTGGACGAGATGCAGATAGAAGAGAATGGGCGGTATATCCACCCTGATCTGGTTGACTTTTGTGTGCGAATGGGTGCGCCGGGGTATTAATCCACATCTACGGAACTCACTCTTATCGGATATAATCCCGTTTAATCGATATTGCTAAAATATTATCAATGATTGAGTTCAATCGAGGTAATTCTTATGCGCTATGAAATTGACAGACACATTCAACCGACCATTCATTACGCTCCCGAAACATGCGCCTATTGTTCCGGTTATGGCAGCGGCAGATGCCGGGATGGAAAAATATACGATACTTGCCCTGTTTGCCACGGACCAGGGTCTGTGCTTGTGGCTCAGGTAGCCAAGAAATGTGCATTTTGCAGCGGGGAGGGCGGCGGCGGGTGCCGCGATGGTTTTCATTATGATATTTGCCCGATATGCAAAGGCACCGGCTGGTCGTATGTTTATATGCCGGAAGAAGAACCGGAGAATGACCAGAAAAAAGATTAGGTAATTCGTTACCGGGAAATTAAAAGCGGGGAAAAGCCTTCAGACGATTTTGCCATCAGCGATTTCGATCAGGCGGGAGGCTCTTTTTGCCAGGTCGGAATCGTGGGTGACCATTAAAATTGTCTTTCCTTGATCTACCAGATTTTCAAAAAGTTTTATTACCGATTCGGCAGATTTTGTATCCAGGTTGCCGGTTGGTTCATCTGTGGCAATAATCGGCGGGTCGTTTGCCAGGGCGCGGGCAATAGCAGCTCTTTGTTGCAATCCGCCGGATAACATACTGGGCAGCTGATGGGCATGATCTGCCAGGTCCACCAACTCAAGGAGCGCCATAGCCCGTTCAGCGTGTTCTGATATTGGGAAGCGGCTGCTTAAATCCATGGGCAGCATCACATTTTCCAGCACGGTAAGGGTGGGTAATAGCTGAAAAAACTGAAATACCACCCCCATGTTGGAACCCCGCCATGAGGCTTTCTCCCCCTCTTTCAGGGTATGCACGGGTGTACCCCCCACATATACTTCTCCCGAGGTGGGGTCGTCGATCCCCGTGACCAGGTTGATCAGGGTGGTTTTCCCGCTGCCAGATTTACCAACGATGGAAACGAATTCCCCTGAGCCTATCGAGAGTGTAACGCCATTCAGCGCGGTAAAATCTCCAGCCGGCGTGTGATAAACCTTGGTGACATCTTTTAATTCGATTAATTGGTGATTGCCATGATTATTACCATTTGATTTCATGTTCGTTCCATATATCGCTTCTCAGGCTTAGGGTTCAAGATTGCCGATTACACCAAATTCTGATCCCCTGCCACTGATTTTCATTCTCAGCTAATAATTACTCACTTTACATCAAAATATTAACCTCTTTATTCGTAATCCAGAACTTCACGAACGCGTAAACGGGCAGCGCGGTATGCTGGTGTCAGGCTGGAAAATACGCCAATCACTAATACAATCGCCAGCCAGAGAAACAAGCCTTCTACTGAATAACGGAAGTTCAACCTGGTTTCGAGAATGGCATAGATGACCACAGCGGCGAGGGCTGGTGCAACAGGTACAGATGCCAATGCGCCAAATATCCAGCTTAAAAGACTAACTACTAACCCCTCCACGACGACTACCTGTAAAACTGCTGCATTGGCTGCCCCGACCGCGCGCAATACACCAATTTCACGGGTGCGCTCCAAGATATTGATGCTCATTGTACCGGTTAATCCTAACCCCCCCACGACTGCTAATATCCCTGCCATAATCATCAATATCATAAGGATGATGTTGAAGATATCGGTGAAGTTTTTAAAAAAGTTGTGCTGGGTAGAGGCGATAGCAGTGCTCAAGCCGGCGTTTTTAAATCTTTCCTGGAGTTGCTGGGCAATTGCTTCTTGTACAGCTGGTGTGCCGGGTTTTCCCGGCTGGGCAATTACGCGCACAACATCCACCTGGTTTTGCCTGCCAGTAAGACGGGTAAAACTATCGCTGTCCATATATATCCGGGAGCCGTATAAGTGTTTACTGGTAATGCCAACGACTTCAAAAAGGCGTTTATGATCGCCCACTTTGAGGGTAACCTTGCTGCCTATTTTTATATCTGGTTTTGCCTGCACAAGGTCGGCATTGACTACAATCTGTGGCAGCCCGGCACCTTGCAGCCAGGTTCCCTGCTGCATGACCGGATCGATCGTTCTCGAATTATAGGGTAGTCCAACGATAACGAATTCCTCTGATTCATTATTGCTGGCATCAACAAAAACCCCAACCGCCTCCGACCAGCCTTCTGCTAGGGTGACGCCGGGGATGCGCATGGCTTCACGGAGAACGGTCGAACGGTTTGCCCCTCCGGGGATACTTAAAGAAGCGTCGAAAACCGTATAATGCTCGATCTGTTTAATCTGCGCGTTGAGCGAATCGCGGGTCGAAAAGGAAGCAATGAACATTGCCCCCGCCAGGGTAAGGGTGACCAGCGTGAAGATCAGGCGCGACTTTTTACGGAATGTGTTGCGCAGCGACAGGGTGAGCGGGGGATTGATGCTGCGAATTTTACTAAGCAGTTTTTCGAACCAGCCCACCTTGTTGCGGGTACCTAATCCATATTGATAAATGGCATTATATACTGGAATGCGTGTGCCCGACAAAATCGGGAATGCTGCAGCGCAGGTGGGCATGATCAACCCGATGGCTATCTGTAAAAATGCAACGCTGGGGGGTAGATCGATGATGGTAACATCAAAGTTGAGGAAATTTGCGGCAAAGTAAGATAACCAGGTTGCCCCTGCCAAGCCTAACGGCAGGGCAATGATCAAACCCAGCACGCTGAAGATCAATACATTTGCCATATACATTCCCGCAACTTGCGAGCGCACTGCTCCAACCGAACGTAAAATTCCAATTTGTTTGATTTGCTGCACAATCAACGCAGACACCGTATTGATCACGATACCGCAGCTCAAGAACACTGCCAGCACACCCATGATTTGCAGGATAAGCACGAAACCGACGATCTGGTCGTGCGCCCAATGGTCGCCCGGGCTGGAACCAATACCGGGAATGGCAATACCCGATACCTGGTAACCAGCCGGTTCGATGACGCGGTCGCGGGCCAGCGCGCCTACATTCAATACGTGATCTTTATCTCCGGGGTTTGCTGCCGTCACAATATCCAACCGGTTGTAATAAGGCATTTCGCCCATCCATTCCAGTGTTTCCATGCTGATATAACCGAATGCCTCATTGAAAATCGTCATAGGCAGGATATATACATTATGAATAATACCGGAAACGGTCAGCTTATATTGACGCTGGTTATCGATTTCCACAATGACCTGATCGCCTACCTTTAGACCCAATTTGCGGGCAGAAATGCGTTCGATTAAAATTTCGCGAATACCTGGAACAGCAGCACCTTCATCGACATTGTAGCGGTTTATACGGACATCTTGATAATCCGCTAAAACATTCATATTGATATCGGATTTCTTCTCGTCCGAATGAATAAGGGATGCGCTGAGCGTGCGCACAGCTTGAGCATCTGCAACTTCGCGCATGCCTGCTACACTTTTGGCTAGCTCCTTAGGAAAGCCGGATATGTAGATATTAAGGCGGGCGGGGTTGCCGGCAGCGTATTGGCTGTAAAGGTCGCGCTGAATAATGCGCCCCGCATTGTTGATCATTCCAACCGCCGCGATCCCTACCGCGATTGACGCAATGACCAGCAGGGAGCGTGAGGGATTGCTCCATATGTCTTTAATAATTTTTACCCAGCGGGTAGGGAGCATCATGCTATGCCCCCTTGGTAGCCCAAAGTATCGGCTTTTGATGGTTGAGAAGCGGAAAGCGGTAATTCATTCATGGCGCTTTGGCCAAAAGAAGAAGGCGCAGGATGTTCACCGGCGATTTCACCATCCACCAGCTCAATGATGCGGGTGGCGTATTTCCCGATCTCTTTATCGTGAGATACTACCAGGATAGTTTTTCCATGGTGGACAAGATTGGCAAACAGCTCGAATATCTCAGCAGCTGTTCGTGAATCCAAGTTGCCGGTGGGCTCATCAGCAATGATCAATTCTGGGTCATTCGCCAGGGCTCGGGCAATTGCTACGCGCTGCTGCTGGCCGCCGGAAATTTTTGCGGGTAATTTATACGCATGTTCGGCAATCCCCACTTGTTCTAATAGGTGCAAGGCGCGCTCTTTCTGCTTGCGCAATGGAAACGAATGACACAAGTCCATAGGGATGGTAATATTTTCAATCAGGTTCAAACGGGGCAATAATTGGAAGAATTGAAACACTATTCCGAGGTGTTTGCCGCGCCAACGCGCTTTTTCGTCTTCGCTCAAACTGTGGATTGGCTGATCCTGAAACAGGATTTCACCTGATGTGGGATGGTTGATGCCGCTGATAAGATTAACCAGGGTAGACTTACCAGCACCCGATTTACCAATAACAGCAATGAATTCGCCCTGATAGATCGACAGATTAATCCCTTTGAGGGCTGGTGTTTCACCAGCCGCGGTTTTGTACCGTTTTACCAGGTTGCGGACTTCGAGGAGAGGGGGTGATGCGGAATTAAT
>JAAZNS010000061.1 GCA_012798185.1 Chloroflexota bacterium
CCTACCTGCAGCGCCGGCATGCCGCGCATGTTGACCACATCGTGGGCGGCGGCATAGCGCCGCAGGCCGATCGGCGTGAGGAGATCATATCCAAAGTAGGGGAGAGTGTGAAATCCGTGGTAAAGAGTTATGACCGGGTGCGCGAATCGAGCGCGCTGGCTTCCAGTGTGGAAACCGCGGTGGCGCAGACGGCGCTGTTCGAGGCGGGTGCGGTGGGGCTGGGCGCGCTGGTCTCTACGGCGGTGCTTTCATCCGCATTGGATATCACCGGGATGATCGCAGCCGGTACGCTGGCCATTGTGGGATTCTTCATCATCCCCTTGAAACGCAAACAGGCGCGGGATAACTTCCGGGAGAAGATCGTGGGGCTGCGCGAGAACCTGAATCAGGCGCTGACCACGTCATTGGACCATGAGACGAAGCACACCATCGGCCGCATGGAAGAGAGCATCGCGCCCTATATGCGTTTCATCAAAGCCGAGATGGAACGCATCAACACGGCGGAGGGGGAACTGTCCGGGCTGCAGAAAGACCTGTCTACGCTGCGGGCAAAGATCGAGTCTGTAGTGAAGTAGAGCACACGGTTCGGTACCGTGAGATCGGAGGTTGGTATGGGTCTTAGAAATAAGCCACACTAGGTTCTTCTGATCAAGAATCATAATTATTTTGCGTAGTTTTTCTTGATTATTTACATAATTTTTAGTGTTTAATTTCAGAACTCAACAATATGAAAAAAGGTATAATACGGGAAATTGGAGGGATAAAGTTTTGTCTCGTGCCACAATAAACCCACTAATACTCATATGGGCTCGAGAGCGATCCTCTCTTAATCAATCAGAACTCGCAAAAAAAATTGGGGTAAACGAGGACCTTTTGCGCAAGATTGAGGATGGAAAGGAATTTCCTACTCTTCGCCAGGCTCAATTCTTGGCAAATGTTTTACATATTCCTTTTGGGTATCTATTTTTATCTGAGATACCAAAAACAATCTCACCAATTGCTGATTTTCGGACAGTTCCCGAAAAGCAAAAATGGCACTTTAGCATCGGTTTAGAAGAAACAATCAATGATGCATTAAGAAAACGCGATTGGTTACATGATTGGAGAATCCAAGAAGGTTGGGAACCCAATGAATTTATTGGAAAATATAATATTTCAAATGAACCTAAAGATATAGCTGTCGATATTCGCGAAAAATTAAAATTAGAAAAAATCCCAGGAAAAAAATTTAGGACTTGGGAAGATCATTTGAAAAGTTTTGTGAGTAAAACTGAAGAGGCAGGAATAATTGTTCTTCAAAATAGTATAGTTATTAATGATACACATAGACATCTTTCCGTTAATGAGTTCCGAGGGTTTACGATTATTGATAATTATGCACCAGTTATTTTTATCAATACAAGTGATTCAATTTCTGTGCGAATATTTACATTAGGGCACGAATTGGCACATATATGGATTGGATCAGGTGGTATTTCTAATCCATCTCCTTCAGAAGCATTAAATTTATCCCGGATTGAAAAATTCTGTAATCTTGTTTCTGCCGAATTACTTATTCCTACCGATGAATTCAGAGAAATTTGGAAAAATATTAGGACAAAAGATATTTTTGAAAAATCTCAAGAAATCGCCGAATTATTTAAAGTAAGTGTGTTTTCAATTCTTATACGCGAATATGAACAACAATTAATCTCAAGAGATATTTTTTATTCCCTTTATCAAATTGCTGAATCGAAAATCGAACCTATTATGCAAAATAGTGAAGCAAAGGGAACCTTTTATAATACATGGCGCGTTAGAAATAGCCGAGTATTTGTTCAAGAAGTACTCTCTGCCCTTCGCCAAGGGGATGTTATGTATCGTGAAGCTGCACAGATTTTGAATGTACATCCCAAGACACTTGATGGGGTTATGCAAAGATTTTAAGGGGTGTTTGTGAAATATAGTCTTGATACCAATGTATTCGTAGAATCATCAAAGAGATATTATTCCTTTGATATAGCCCCTCCTTTTTGGGATGCGCTTGCATTATGGGGAAGGCAAGAAAATATTTTTTGTGTAAAACCTGTTTATGATGAAATTATTGAAGGAAATAATGATAGGCTTTGCCAGTGGGCAAGGACAGATGCTTACCCGATGTTTATTGAACCAGATGAAGATACATATGAAGAACTAACAAATATTGCTAATCATGTAATGAACAATTATCTCCCACATATTGCTAATCCGTTTTTAAGTTGTGCTGATCCACTAGTAATTGCCTTTGCAAAAGCCAAAGATCTTACTGTTGTAACAATGGAGATTATGAAACAGGAAGTAAGAAATTCTAATGGGCTAATTGGAGGAAAAAAGATTCAAATTCCAAATATTTGTCATAATTTAGGTATTCAATGTATTGATACATTTCAATTTTTAAGAAATCAAAGATTTTCATTTCGCTAATTTTGTCTAATGATCAATCTTACAAATTTATTATTTACAAATGGTAGTAATAAATTAAAAAAATGCATTTTTTGAATTCATTCATATATGACACGATAAATAGCAGGATATGGAAACTAGCCAAATGATGTGCTTGATTTTGAGCACATCACATTTTTGCTATTTCGTAGATTTATTCACAAAATTAACTCAATTTCCTCTAATTAGTAACACATTCCGCTTGACAATTGATTCATCCAGCCTGAGAGTGCGCTCGCCCCTGAAGAACAAGGGCGATCAAGCGAGAACCCCACCCAACAGTTTTAAAAATTTACCCGCGGTAATATCTCGCGTAATCACCCACCAGAAGGTGACAGGGTTCTTCGTCTTCTTCAACCGCCGGGAAGCGCCCCTGGGGTAAGAGGAAGCGATTGTCATCGTGATCATCATTGACGGCAGAGACCTCGCCGATCAATACCCGTCCACCCAGCCCCCAGAAGCGGTGATACAGCCGCGGGGTGAGGGTGATGCTCTCTCCGGGTTCCAGTTCAACCACAGTGCCGGGTTTGAATTCGTGCCTGATTCCGTCAATGGAAACCGAGACAGGCGTCACCGTATCAAGCGCTTCATCCTCTGTTGACATGAATAATTCAATGGCCAGTTTCGCGCCGAAACGGTTGATGATGTCTTCCGTCTTGCTCCAGTGGAAATGCATGGGGGTTTCCTGGTTATCTTCGGCCACCATAATCTTTTCGGCGTAGGGTTTTGATTCAGGGTCGCGGTGGTTGCCATTCCGCAGGGTAAACAGGATCAGGCCGGTTTTCTCGAATTCGCCATGCCCGAAATCCGTGATGTCCCACCCAAGGTCGTTCTGTGGAATTTCCATTGCTTCAGGCCCTTTATCGCGCCAATTATCCGGTGACCAGTAGGCGAATGGCGGCAGCCGGAATCCGCTGCCGCGGATAAATTCAATGGCGGAAAGCATAAGTTCATTGATCCTGGAACGTTTCATTTACATGACTCGATACCCATAAATAGTTGAAAACTTTCAATACCATTGATCTGCCATCAACATCTATTCTACTATTTGTGTTCCATGGACGTGATTGATTGGGAGGGATCAGGTCCAGGCTTACGGGAGTATCTCAAATTCAACCGTATTAGAGGTCAATGTGCCTTTCCATGCTTCACGACCGTCTGTTGGATTGAGATGATTCCGGTATTTTATCTGGTAGGTATATTTCCCCGTTTCCTGAATACGGTAATTTAACTCCAGGGGGTTGAGTGAATCGGTGAATTCATGATTGGGGTATATCACCTGAAATTCCAGATCGGAATCAGGATACGGCAAATAATAAATATCTATTATTGTGTTA
>JAAZNS010000062.1 GCA_012798185.1 Chloroflexota bacterium
ATCGATACCGCCATCGATGAAAAAGTGGATTTGGTTTTGTTTGCCGGCGATGCTTTCAAAGACCGTAATCCTTCCCCTACTTACCAGCGCGAATGGGGCAGGCGTATTATGCGCCTTTCCCGGGCTGGAATTCCCACCCTGCTTTTGATTGGCAACCATGACATGTCTCCTTCACTAGGACGAGCTCATGCCCTAGAAAGCTATGATACTCTGGAAGTACCCCATGTCCATATCGTGGATAAACCAATATTTTTTACCCCACAAGACCTGGAAGGGCTGCCGGTTCAAATCATCGCTCTGCCCTGGGTTGCCCGTTCAGGTTTAATTGCCCACCTGGGTATGCCAGCCGTAGAACCAACTCAAATTTACGAAGAGATGGAAAGACGTCTGATCGATTTAGTCAACAGCTGGCTGGATAAGGCATCGCCATCTCTCCCAACCATTCTTACCGCTCATGCTTTTATTCAGGGGGCAAAGTATGGAAGCGAACGTACTGTTATGCTGGGGGAAGACCTGGTGCTTTCCGGCTCTTTGGTGCGCAATCCGCGTTTAGATTACGTCGCCCTGGGGCACATTCATAAACCCCAAGAGCTCAATCCCGGCGGGCATCCTCCAGTGGTTTACAGCGGATCGATTGAGCGCATCGATTTTGGCGAAGTGGAAGACGAAAAATTTTTTGTGATCGCCCGTGTCGGTAAAGGACATACCCAAGTTGAATGGCGCAAATTAACCGGTATACGCCCATTCATCGATCGTTTTTTACGCCTGGATAATCAGGAAAGCATTACCCAGCAGTTGATCGCTGCTCTGCCCAACAAAGACAAGCTTGAAGGCGCTGTCATCCGCCTGACCGTGGAATATCCGCGTGAATGGGAAACCATGATCGATGAAGCCGCTCTGCAAGCGCACACCTCCGGTGCCTTAGAATTCCACCTGCAAAAAAAACCGCAAATGGAAACCCGCATCCGCCTTCCGGAAGATCAAACCATCGGCAGCCTCTCGCCGCTGGAATTGCTGGAAAAATATCTGCTGGCAAACCACGTCGAATTAGACGAGGTGGAAGAATTGAAAAAGCTGGCAGTTGAGATTCTCCACGAGCCGGATGTTAATTAGTTTTTCCCCCATTTGTATATTTATTTAACTAAAGCCGTTCCTTCTGACTATATTGTAAGGTTTTCTTCCCTTTAGGAATTCAGTTTTATGACGATAATATGGCACGTATTACTATACACCGTAATCATCGACTGTTATACAAGGAGACCAAGCCATGGATGGCGTCAATGCAACCAGGATGGACCTCATCGCAGCCTGGCGGCTGCTTAACCGCAGTCAGGAGCTTGCTGCTCAAGCAAAAGACAAACATGCAAAAACGAAATCCTTAAAAGAGACCCTCGAACAAGAAAGGGAATTATTGGGGTTAAACAGTAAATCAGTCGAAAACCAGCACTCCGCCTGCAAACAGCAAGACAATATCAATATCAAACTATCTGAACTGATCGGAAAATTAAAATCCCTTCAGGGTGGTAGCGCCAGTCAAACGAGCGAGTCTTCAACGCAAGGTGCAATTGCTTATTATCGCAAGGAAACCGAAATTGTTATAAGCTATCGTGAACTCCCCCATGTGGAAGGATTGGTAGTGCGCAATAAGCACCTGGCGGAAACCGACCGGTATGCCTTCGAATTTATTGATGGCGCTACCTTCAGGATCGTTGATAAATGGAGCGGGAAAAGTACCACCATCTGGGGTGACCCGCATGTAGATACTTCAGACCAGGAAGGCAGCTACAATGGTGAATTTTCCGACCTCAAATCCAGCAACACCCATACTACCCTGGCTCTGGAAGACGGCACTCAAGTCACTTTCACTGCCAAAGATAACGGCGTTATCGAAGCTGTAGATATTTATAAAAAATCCCAACACTTAGTCGGTTTCGGGTTAGCTTATGCGGATCTTACACAAGCAAATCGTTTATTTGCTGATAAGGTGGATGAACTGACCAATTCCTCAGATCGTATTCCTCTGGGAGATGTGGTATATGCCGGCGGTGATGGCAACGATTGGTTTGATTCCGCTGGACAAATGGTATGGGGAAAAACTACCAGCAAGCCCGTTGTCACTCGTCCTTATTCAGTTTTGGAAGTTAACGTTACCCAAACTGAGGAAAATGTTTTTATATCCAGCTCGATCGACCAAAAAGGATAACCAGGATTTAACCAGTAACCTTACTGTTTCACCAAAACAAGGTATGAAAGACAACCGTCGCATACCTTGTTTTGTTTCGATCCTGTTCTTCTATGCCACGTTTGTTATAATTCGATAATCCCCAATAATATTATGCCAGGGAGCAGGCAAGGATGGCACCCAAGAATATTATTGTCCTGATAATCAACCACTAATTACAAAAAACCGATAGCTGATAACTAACCGCTTTTTTTAAAATGATCCCCATCCAATTAAAAATCTCCGGATTTCTTTCGTACCGCGATCCAGTAGAAATTGATTTTACATCCTTCGATCTGGCATGCATTGCCGGTTTAAACGGCGCCGGGAAATCCTCCCTGCTTGATGCTATCACCTGGGTGTTGTTTGGGCAGGCGCGCAAACGGGATGATTCCCTGATCAATACCCATCCCGAAGTAAAAGCTGCTGAAGTATCCCTGATCTTCGGGTATGAATCTAATCTCTATCGCGTGGTACGTACTATGCCGCGCGGAAAAACCACACTTCTCGAATTCCACATCGCCCAAAATGGATTTTCTTCACCAGAAGAAAGCCAAATCCCCCTTTCATCTATCCAATGGAAGCCGCTCACAGAACGGATGATGCGCGAAACACAGGCAAAAATCGAGGATATCCTCCATCTGGATTACGATACCTTTGTCAATGCATCTTTCTTTCTGCAGGGTAAAGCCGACCAGTTTACCCAGCAAAAACCGAGCGACCGCAAAAAAATATTAGGCGTTATCCTGGGGCTTGAAACTTGGGAAATATACCGCCAAAACGCCGCCGATAAACGTAAATCCCTCGAAGCAGAAATCACCGCTGTAGACGGCCGTTTGGCAGAAATCAATGCCGAGTTGAACGAAGAAGAAGAACGAAAATCGCGGCTGAAAGAATATCAAGAACAGCTCAAGGGGTTATCGCAAGCGCGTCAGAACCAGGAAAATACGCTGGAAAATTACCGCAAAATTGCTGCCACTTTGGAGAATCAGCGCAGCCTGGTGGAAATGCTTTACGATCAATTAGAAAAAAATAGAAAATTATTCATCGCAACACAAAATCTTCTCGAGCAGCGGCGGGCGGAGAGAGACTCTCACCAGCAAACGATTTCACAGGCGAAAAATATCGAAGCCAATTACGCTGCCTGGAAGCAAGCCCGCCTTGATTTGGAAAATTGGGAAAAAATTGCCGATCAATTCCGCCAGCAGGAATCTCTACGCCGCCAGCCTTTAGATGAAATCAACACCGAAAAAGCGCGTCTCGAACAGGAACTCCAAACCTTGCAAACCCAGGCTCAAGAGTTGGCTGCCCAGACTGCCGCTTTGCGCAGCTTGCAGGCTGAACACGCCCTGAAAGCTTCTCGACTCGCTGAAATCGACCAAATAAGCAGCCAGCGGAAAACCCTTGAAGAGCAGCTTCAAAATGCCGTGCAAAACCGGGCAGATGCGAAAGCGGAAAATCAGCGCACCAAGGCTGAAATGGAAGAGCTGAAGGCGCGAATCGAAGGCTTGGAAAAACTCACCGAGGCAGCCTGCCCTACCTGCGGCGCTCCGCTCAGCTCTGAAGAACGGCATAAACGTATCGAAGAACTCAATCTGCAAGGAAAACAGATGGGCGACCGTTTTCGCGCCAATCTGGAATATCTTCAAAAATCCGAACAATTGGTGAAAGACCTGAAAAGCCAGATCGATAATTTTACGGTAATCGAAAGTGAGCGGGATAAAATCACCCAGGAAAAAGCCCATCTCGAAGCGCGTATCACCACCATTACCCAAATGGATATCGAATGGCAGGCAAAAGGGCTGGTTCGTTTGAATGATATAACCATGATGCTAAATGAAGAAAAATTCTCCGAGCAAGCGCGGCAAACCTTAGCCCAAATCGATGCGGAATTAAAAAGCATTGGTTACGATGCTGCTGCTCACGACCAGGCGAAAAAGCACGAAGCTGAGTTACGGCGCTCTGAAGATGAGATCCGCCAGCTCGAAAAATCCCAGGCAGCTTTGGAACCGCTGCAGCGGGAAATTATCAATCTCCAATCCCAACATACCAATCTCAGCCAAGAGGTTGCCCGTCAACAAGAAGAATATCAAAGAGCAGAGGCGGCGCTTAAGGAAGCTGAAGCGCAAGCGCCTAATGTCGCTGCTGCAGAGCAAGAACTGCTTCTGCTGCAGGAGAATGAGAACCGTCTGCGCATGGAAGTGGGTGCAGCGCAGCAAAAAGTGAATGTGTTGCAGGGGTTAAAGACACGCAAAAAATCATTAGAGGCGCAAAGAGAAGAATGGGCGCGGCAAGTCAGCCAATACCGCCAGCTGGAACGAGCCTTCGGCAAAGACGGCATTCCGGCGTTGTTGATCGAACAAGCCCTGCCGCAAATCGAGATGAAAGCGAATGAAATTCTCTACCGCCTCAGCGGGGGAGAAATGTCGATCAGCTTCATCACCCAGGCAAAATATAAAGATCAGCGCCGTGAAGATTTGCGCGAGACCCTGGATATTTGCATCCGCGACAGCGCCGGCAGGCGCGATTACGAAATGTTCTCCGGTGGAGAAGCGTTCCGGGTCAATTTTTCCATCCGCCTGGCACTTTCGGAAGTACTTGCCACGCGCGCTGGAGCCCGCTTGCAGACTCTGGTCATCGATGAAGGCTTCGGCAGCCAGGATGCCCTCGGCCGCCAGCGCCTGATCGAAGCCATCAACCATGTCCGGCGGGATTTCTCAAAAATATTAGTCATCACCCACATCGACGAGCTTAAGGATGCCTTCTCAGTACGCCTCGAAGTGGAAAAAACCGAGCGGGGTTCAACGGTTAGGGTTATCCATTAGATCCAGAAAAAACATAGCCATTCTAGATGCGCACGATAATAATATGACAAAAGACACTTTCCCTTAAAATGTATTTTGATAATATGTAATTAGCTTCATTTAGATAATTTCGAGCTGGTTTTAATAGCAAATTTCATATTACTCATTTGTTATCTCTCTTCGGAGAAATTATGAAGCTTGCGCTTGCCATTGGAATGCTGGCATCGATCGTGGTCATGGGGGTAGGTTTATATGTCACCGACTTTACCGCTTATTTAGGCAACAATCCCTCTACTTGCAATAATTGTCATGTGATGGACGCTGTGTATGAGGGTTGGTATCACAGCGGTCACAAAATATGGGCGAATTGTAATGACTGCCATACCCCTCATGCCTTGATTCCCAAATACCTGGTTAAAGCACAATCGGGGTATCACCATGTAACCGCATTTGTGTTTAGAAACATTCCCGATGCCATTCGTGCTAAAGAAGAATCCCGCCATATCGTACAAGAAAATTGTATCCGCTGTCATCAGCAAACTGTATCAGACATCATCGAGGTAGAAACGCCTTTCGACCGTTATTGTTATGATTGTCATCGAACTATAGCCCATGGACCACGCGGCATATCTATACTCCCCTACCAAGATAAGGAGAAATCGCAATGAAAGGAAAATATTCGTATGTGATCCTGGCAGCTATTATCGTAATCCTCACTGCGGGTCTGGTAGGGGTACTTTTATATTTGAAAAACCAGCCCCCCCAGGTGCGGGGGATTGCCCCGCTGGTTCAAATCGAAGATAAAGAACCAGATTCATCCAAATGGGCGTTGAATTTCCCCAACCAATATGATACCCTGCAAAATACGCTCACCAACAACACCCGTACCAAATACGGCGGTTCCGAAAAATATTCCAAGCTCGAAGATGATCCGCGTCTTTTAACTTTGTTTGCCGGCTATCCTTTCAGCCTCGAGTACAACGAAGACCGAGGGCATCTCAACAGCCTGACCGATGTGCGGGAAATCAAGCGAGTCAACGAAAAAACGGCTGGTACCTGCTACTCGTGTAAAAGCGCTACCAATCCACGCCTTTATGAACAAATGGGGATGGCGGAATTCGATAAGACACTATTTTCTGTGTTGGGAGAAAAAATCGATCAACCGATTGGCTGTGCGAACTGCCACGAAGCCAACACTATGAAACTGGTGGTTACCAATCCTGCATTAGATGAAGCGTTACAAAAACAAGGCAAAGATTGGCGCACCTTCACCCGCCAGGAAATGCGCAGCATCGTTTGCGCTAACTGTCACGTGGAATATTATTTTGCCGGTGAAGGCAAATACCTCACCTTCCCCTGGGATAATGGCACAGCCATCGAAAATATCGCCGCCTACTACGCTGACCTGGCATTTAAAGATTGGGAACATCCCCAATCGGGCGCCGCGATGATCAAAATGCAGCATCCTGATTATGAGTTGTTTTCCAATAACAGCACGCACTTCAAGGCAGGTGTGGCTTGCGCCGACTGCCATATGCCCTATACCC